>JAGHUE010000109.1 GCA_018064985.1 Candidatus Colicola faecequi
ATCTCGCCCGTTTTCGTTTTCTCCACGCCGAAAAGGGCATTGAGCAGCGTAGATTTGCCTACGCCCGAATTGCCGCTCAGGAGGGTCGTCTTGCCGCGGAAGAGGCTGTCCAGTTCGCCGTGAAGCTGCTTGGCGCTGATGGCATAGGTGTCGTACCCCAGATTGCCGTAGAGCAGTTGCATATATTGGAGCTCTTCCAGGTCGGCCTCGTCGTAGAGGTCCACTTTGTTGAAGATCAGTACGGCGGGCACGCGATAGGCTTCGCATGTGGCCAGGAAGCGGTCCACAAACGTGGTGCTCGTGCGCGGATGGTTGATCGTGATCAGCAGGGCCGCCTGATCGATATTGCAGGCGAGGATATGGCTCTGCTTGGAGAGGTTGGTAGAGCGTCGGATGATGTAGTTGCGTCGGTCGTCGATGCCCACTATCCAGTTGGTGCCGTCGGCCAGCATCTGTACCTCTACGCGGTCACCTACGGCCACGGGGTTGGTGGAGCGTATTCCCTGAATGCGGAAATTGCCCTTCACGTGCGCTTCTATCAGCCGGGCGTCGTCGAGCAGAACGGCATAAGCGCTACCGGTTGTTTTTGTAATGAGTCCTTTCAATTCGGATTATGTATATTGAGTCCTTCGCCTTTTAAGCGAAGCGGTCTGTTATCTTTTTTCCATCAGAATGCTTCTTTCACGGTGAAATAGAAGCTGTAGGATGAGAGTTCGCTCCAGGAGCGGTCGACGTTGTTTCGCGCCACATCGAAGCGCAGATTGATGCCTGCCTGATTGAAGAGGCAGCGGAGGCCGAGGCCGTAGCCCACGAGGGGCGGTGTCCAATGGTGGAAATTGCTGATGTCGCCTATGCCCGCAAACACGTCGGCACGGAAGATTTTCCAGATAGGGATGCGCAGTTCGGCTTGTGCTGCAAACGCGGCCACGTCGCGATACATGCCTCTGTGAAAACCGCGGAGCAGATCCTGTCCGCCGAGAGTAGGCATCAGTTCGGGTGCGTAGAAGCTGCCCATAGGGTAGAGCACGTCGGCGTAGAGCTGATAAGCCAGCACGAGCTCTTTCCATTCTTCCGTGCTGTGGTAAAGCGTGAAGAACTGGCGGAAGTCGGCCGTGAAGCGGAAACCCATGTTGAGGGCGTCAAGCCCCGGCGTACAGTCGGAGAATGCAAGCGAAGCATATTGTGCCTGCGTCTTGAGGAAAAGTCCCTTGCGGGGGAAATAGAGGCAGTCGCGCGAATCGAGCAGATACGTAGGACCGAAGCTCGCGTAGAGCCAAGGGCAACGGACACCAGCCGCGTCGTAGCGGAGGTCGAAGATGCCGCCAACCCAATTGTTTCCGCCTGCTCTGTAGAGCGGCTCGGCCATGAAGCTGAACTGCTTCGAGGTGTAGCTAATGGGCAGATGCATCGTGACTCCATGGCCGCCCAACTTATATGATTCGGAATTGGGGAATGCTCCCAATCCGTAATATTCATCGGGGTAATGACGATACGACAGTTTGGCGCGGAGCTGCCAACGATCGGTCAGATAGAGCTGTGCCGAGGCGTTCACGTACCACTGCCGGTAGAGCGTCCATGCACCGTCGAAACTCACCTCTGAGGTGCGCCCGAGCGAATCGGACGGCAAGCGGAAGAAACCGCTGCCTCCTGCACCGAACGACCAGTTGGTTTCGGGCGAATAGCTCACCGAAGGCATTGCCACTACGGGCCAGTTCATCACCTTTTCGAGCGTCAGTTTTTCAGCCGCAACAAGCCTGCCTGCGCTGAAGAGCGCAAGCAGACAGATTGCGGATATGAGCGGAAATCGATGCGTGATTATTATACGGTCATGATTTCTTTTTCCTTGGCTGCATAGAGTTCGTCGACTTTCTTCACATACTTGTCGTGCGTCTTCTGGATGTCAGCTTCGGCATCTTTCTCCACGTCTTCGGGCAGACCCTGCTTCACGAGCTTCTTGAACTCTTCGATAGCCTCGCGACGGGCGTTGCGGATAGCCATCTTGGCGTTCTCTGCTTCACCCTTGCACTGCTTGGCGAGGTCGCGACGGCGCTCCTCGGTAAGAGGCGGCATAGTCAGACGGATGATCTCACCGTTGTTGGACGGGGTGAGACCGATGTTGGAGTTGATGATAGCCTTCTCGATTTCGTTGATGAGCTTCTTCTCCCACGGCTGGATGGTGATGGTGCGTGCGTCGGGAACCATCACGGTAGCGCAGGAGCTGAGGGGAGAGGGCATGCCGTAGTAGTCGACCTTGATGCTGTCAAGCAGCTTTGGATTGGCCTTGCCTGCACGGATGTGCGAGAGGCTCTCGTCGAGGTGGGCTACTGCGTTTTGCATCTGCTCTTCGGCAGTTGCTTCATACAAACTGAGTTCTTCTTCCATAAGAATGATTGGTTATGGGGTTGTTGATAATGATGTTTTACGGTTTTACGAGGGTGCCGATCTGCTCGCCCTGGATCACTTTGAGGAGATTGCCCTTCTGGTCCATATTGAAGACGTAGATAGGCATATGGTTCTCTTTGCACATGCAGATGGCGGTGAGGTCCATCACTTTGAGGCCCTTGGCAATCACTTCGTCGTAGGTGATTTCCTGGAACTTGGTAGCGGTAGGATCTTTCTCGGGGTCGGCGGTATAGATGCCGTCTACGCGGGTGCCCTTGAACATCACGTCAGCTTCGATCTCGATAGCGCGGAGCGACGAGCCCGTGTCGGTGGTGAAATACGGATTGCCCGTACCTGCAGCCATGATCACTACGTTGCCCTTGTTGAGGAGGCGGAGTGCTTTTGCCTTGTTGTAAAAGTCGCCGATAGGCTCCATGCGGACAGCGGTGAGTACGCGCACTTTCTGGCCGAGCGATTCGAGTGCAGAGGAGAGTGCGAGCGAGTTGATGACGGTGGCGAGCATGCCCATCTGGTCGCCTTTTACGCGGTCGAAACCTTTCTGAGCGCCCGAGAGGCCGCGGAAGATATTGCCGCCGCCGATGACGATTCCGATCTGTACACCGAGGTCGGCGATTGCTTTGATTTGTTCGGCATATTCCATAAGACGGTTTTCGTCGATGCCGTAGCCCTTAGCGCCCATGAGGGATTCGCCGGAGAGCTTGAGGAGAATGCGTTTGTACATAGTATGTTATTGATAAATTTGATTTTTCTTGTTTATTCCCCATACCAGGAAGCGTACATGGCGTAGTTGTGGGCGATCTTCTTGTTGATCTCCTCGGTCTGTGAAGGCTCTGCTTTCTTGATGAACTTGGCAGGAACGCCGCCCCAGATTTCGTATTCGCCGATCTGCGTGCCTTTCAATACGAGTGCGCCAGCAGCCACGATAGCGCCGCGGCCTACGTGTACGCCGTCGAGCAGGGTAGCACCCATACCGATGAGCGCGTAGTCGTCGACGTCAGCCCCATGGATGGTCACGTTGTGGCCTACGGAAACGTAGTCGCCCAAGGTGATGGTAGATTTCTGATAGAGGGTGTGGAGGACGGAGCCGTCCTGGATATTGCAATGCTTGCCGATGCGGATCCAATTGACATCACCCCGGAGTACGGAGTTGAACCAGAGGGTAGAGCCTTCACCTACGAAGACTTCGCCCACTACGGTAGCGTTGTCCATCATGATCACGCTTTCGTGAATCTGCGGGGTAAGCACCTCGCCGTTGCGGTTGATTGTTTTGATAAGTGCCATATGTTGTGTGTTTTATATGTGATCAATAAACGAAAATATCTTCGAGCGAGAGCATCTTCACCTTGCCGAGCGAACTGAGGTAGCGCATGTCGATCTTGCTCGGATCACCGAGAATCATGTAGCGGAAGGTACGGCCTGCTACATGTTCTTTCTGGAAGGCCACGAGGTCTTCCATCGTCAGCTTCTTGGCTTCTTCGTAGATGTCTGCATTGCGGTCGTGATCCCACCCCTTGCGGGTCATGGAGATATAAGCCCACATGGGGTCTTCGCGGGTGTAGCGCTGCTGCTCGAGCTGCTTGAGGAGCGACGATTTGGCCTGCTCGAAGGTGCTCTCCGACTGCGGCATGTTGTCGCAGATCTCGCGGAAGGCCTCCACGCAATCCTGCAGCTTGTCGGTCTGCGAGATGATGTAGGTGTAGAAACTGTTGTCGTCGCCGGCGAAGGCGGGGATGGTGTAATCGGCGGCTGCGCTATAAGCGAGGGCGCGTGCTTCACGCATTTCCTGGAAGACAACAGAGCCCATAGAGCCCGAGAAATACTGGTTGAAGAGCATGACGAGCGCCTCCTGCTCGGGGTTGTATACCTCGCCCCAATCGGCAAAGGCCATGTAGTAGATGGTGGGCGCATTGTAAGGTGCAACGAGCACTTCCGGTTCGCTTACGGGTATCTGCGTCATATGTGCGCGAGGCTCCTGCTGCGGCTCTCCCTGCAGAAGGGCGCAGGTGTCGAGCATCTGCTTGAGTTCGCTGAGCGAAGCCGGACCGTAGTAAACGATGCGTGCATTGGTGAGCGCCTTCTCGCGGAGCCACTCGAGCAGTTCTTCCGGACGTATATTCTGCATGTCCTGCGGGGTGAGAGTGGTCTTCTGCACCTGATGTTCACCGTAGATGCCGTATCGGCGGAGAACGCTGAAGCAGCTGCGTTGATTGGTCTTGCTGTCTTCGTGCGAACGGATAAGGTCGGCTACAAGTTCGTTGTAGATGTCTTCATCGGTCTTGGCGTTGAGCAGGTTGTCCTCCAGAATGCCGAGGGTAGCGGCCATGTTCTCATGGAGACCGCTGACCGTAAAGTTGGTTCGGTCGGAGCCGGCATAGAAGCTTACTTCGCCTGCCAGGCGGTAGATCTCTTCCTGCAGCTGCTCGTTGGTTTTGTCTTCCGTACCGAGGTAGGAGAGCAGGTCGGGTGCCAGCGTGAGCGAAGCATTCTGATAGGTGCCGCCGTTGGCCTGGAAAGTGAGGCTGAAGAGCTCGTTCTCTGTGTTCTGACGGTAGAGAATCTCGCGGCCGCGAATCTCGCTGCGGGTGAAATCTTTCTCGAAGTCGAGGAACTGCGGAGTGAGCGACTCGGTAGTGGCAGCAAAGACGGAGTCGACGAAAGCGGAGTTGATGCCGCGGTTCATCTCAATCGGAGAGATGGCGGGCTTGTTGATTTTCTTGATGGTGGGGTCTTCGCCGAGTTGCTTGTAGATAGCTGCATAACCGTCGGTGAAATAAGTGTTGGCTACGCGTACGATATCTTCTTTGCTGATCTTGGCCTGACGGTCGAGACGGCCGACCATCTCCGCCCACGGAATGCGGTAGATGAAGGAGGTGACGAACTGCATCACGCGGCTCTCGTTGTCCTGCTGCTCGAGCATCTCGCTCTTGCGCTTGTTGGCGATGATAGCCTGGAGCATCTCGTCGGAGAAGTCGCCGGCTTTGAGTTTGCCGATTTCCTCCATGAGGATCTGGCGCACTTCGTCGAGCGACTGTCCTTCTTTGGCCATACCGATGAGGAAGAACGTGGTCCAGTCGTTGCTCTCATAGGGGAATGCGGCTGAGCCGAGCATGCGCTGCTGCTGGTCGATGTCCTGATCGAAGAGGCCGCACTTGCCGTTCTGCAGCACTTCTGCGAGAATCTCTACGATCTCTGCATCTTTCTCTGCTGCGCCCGGGAAACGCCAAGCGAGCCAGAGCATCGGCGCCTCATTGCCGAGCACTACGGTATCTTTCGGCTCGTTGAGTACGGTAGGTTCAGTCGGCTCTACGGCAGGCAGTTCGTTGTTGGGCACCCAATCGCCGAAATGCTTCTTGATCACGGCGATGGTCTTGTCGAAATCAAGGTCGCCCGAGAGGCAGATGGCCACGTTGTTCGGGCGGTAATAGGTGTTCCAGAACTTCTTTACATTGAGCAGAGAAGGATTCTGCAGATGCTCCTGCGTGCCGATTACTTCGTGCTGACGGTAGGGCAGTTCCGGATAGAGGATGTTGTTGGCAGCCTGTATGATCTTGCCCTGATCTTGGGTGGAGTACATGTTGAACTCCTCGTAAACGGCCTCAAGTTCGGTGTGGAAACCGCGGATAACGAGGTCTTTGAAACGGCCGCTTTCGATAGCTGCCCAGCGGTCGAGCTCGCCTGCGGGGATGACTTCATGATAGCAGGTCATCTCGGTAGAGGTGAAAGCGTTCACGCCCGTAGCGCCGATGCCGTCCATGAGTTTGTCGAACTCGTTGGCAATAGCAATCTTCGAGCTCTCGTAGGAGAAGGAGTCGATCTGATGGTAGATGGCCTTGCGGAGTTCGGGATCGGTGGTGCGACCGTACACTTCGTAGAGCGAGTCGATAGCATCGAGGTTGGGCTTCTCGGCTGCATAGTCGGTGGTGCCGTACCGGCTGGTACCCTTGAACATCATGTGCTCGAGGTAGTGAGCCAGACCTGTAGACTCCTGCGGGTCGTTTTGCGCACCTGCACGGACAGCGATGAACGTTTGGATCTCAGGCTTGTCCTGATTGCGCGTAAGATATACGGTCAGGCCGTTGTCGAGGGTGTAGATGCGGGCCTGGAGGGCATCGCCTTTCACGGTCTGATAGCCCTTGTTGCAGGAGCAGAAAAGTCCTGCCATGAGCAGCATAGCTGCCAGAATATACGTTGTTTTTTTCATAATTCGAACGGATTAGCGTGTGAGCATAAGTTTGACGCTGATGCCTGCGTCGTCGGTAGAAATCGGGAAGGACGACGAGATGAGCGGAGTGGTACCCTGGTGGTCGTAGTAGAGCTGGAGGCTGATCTTCGAAGACAGCACGTAGTCGGCTGCCACTTTGATGCCCAGCACTTTGTTGCCCGACGAGGCCTGGGTGAGGTTCTCTTCTATCTTGCGGAGGAGCATCTTGATGTCTTTGTAGCTTACGTCTACGGAGAGCTTCAGGTCGTTGGAAACCTTCTTCTGCTCGCCTTCTTTGAGCTTGTAGAAGATGCTCAGATCTTTGATAGTATAGCCCCATCCGACAACGAACTCGTTGGTATGACCTTCGGTCAGCTGCATAGCGTTTACGCTCAGCGAGAGGTTGCGCTGCTTGCGCCATTCCACCTTGGCCGTCATGGAGTTCTTCATTGCGATATTCAGACCGATGAGCGGGGAGAATGCTTCGGAAAGGGTTACGCTGGAGATGTCGTAGCCCGACGAAGGGGTAGGCAGGTCGGTCTGCACGTCGCGGACGAAACCGAGGGTCTTGTCCGTTACACCGTCGGCTGCCACCCAGGTGGAGTAGCTGTTGTAAGAGCCGATGCTGTACTTACAGGTGTATGCATGAGTGAGCGAGACGGTCTTGAAGTGGTCGCGCATCCATGGCAACTTGCCGAGGCCGTCGTAAGTAACCGACCAGTTAGGCAGGATCTGCAGCAGCGAGAGGAACGGATTGAAGCTGATCTTGTTGACGTCTCTGCCGGTGTATGCCGAAAGGAAAGCAGGAACGAGCACGTCGGCCGAGGTGTTGTCTACAGCGCCCTTGCGGCTGTCGTACGGCGTATTGGCTGCCGAAGTGCCGGCAATGAAGCCGTGGTCGGGATAGCGCATCTGGTCGTATGCGTTCTGCAGACGGCCGGCCATGATATCGCGGTTCTCAAGGAAGCGGTCGAATACTTCGGAATGGAAGTTGTCGTCGGCATTGCCGATGCGCTTGAAGGCCGTTCCGAGTGCCACCTGCGTGATGTTGTAAGAGCCGGTGAAGGTCTCCTGCAAGTCGTTGTAGGTGTAGTTGATGGAGTTGCTTCCTGCGATATAGCGCTTGCCGTTCACCTGAATCTTGAAGCCCGGGAACGGTTCGAGCGTGAGCTTCACGTCGAAGTCGGAGGTGTTGGCCTGCGTAGCGGGTTGCACCACGGTTGTGTCGGTAGAGAGCCAGTTGTTGGTTTTCGCTTTCTGGAGGAAATCGTTGGGATAGAAGCCGAAACCGAAGTCGAAGCCCGGAGCGGATGCTACGCCCTTGCCGATGTCCTGACCCATGAAGCCAGCTTGCGGATAGAAGCCGGGCACAACGAGCGAACCGGTCTCTTTGTAAGTCACTTGCAGACGGCGCACCATCGTGAGGAACTTCAGCGCTACATCGCCCGTCCATTGAGCGGCCGAGCGTTCGTTCGGGTCGCGCGTCACAATTGTGGCGGTCAGGTTGGAGTATGCCTGCTTGGTGGTGATGGTGAGCTTGTTGGTGCCGGTGGTCTTGTATTTGAATTTGACCTCTTTGCCGTTTTCATCAAACAGGGTCAGGTTGAGCGTTTCCGAGTTGAGACGGTGGTTCAGCTCGAACGGTACACCCGCTTCGGTAGAGATGGTCTGCTTGTAGGTCTTTTCTTTGAACGGACGTTTCTTCGTGTTGCGGCCCAAGTTCTGGAAGCGTTGGTTCATCGCTTTCAGGTATTTGCTCTTGTTGTAAAGCGTCTCGAAGTTGAGCGTTCCGTCGGCTTGCCAGCTGCGCATGGAGGTCACTACGTTGCCCAGATACGTGCTGTTGTCTGCCTGTCCGCCCGTTACGGTCGCGTTCCAGTTGTACGTGCCGTTATATGAAGCGTTGGCGGTAATCCAGTCGAGGCTGCGGAAGCGGTTGAACGGCACGTTCCAGCTGGCCGTGAAGACCTGCTGATACGTGTAAGGCGCACCAAAGGTGGAGAGGCTGCGGCGGATGGTGTCTTTCCACGCCTCGTAGTAGTCGTTGGTGAAATGGTAGTCGCGGATGATCTCCGGCGTGAACTGACCTTCGTCTACCGTTGCGTTGTAGGCCGACTGGAAGGTGAACTTCATGTTCTTCGTCAGGTCGTATGCCACGTCCACGTTTCTGTCCCAAGTGAAGTCTTTCGAGAACGTCAGGTCCATCGCATCCTGTCCGCCCGTGAAGTCGCGCATCTTCATGTTGTTGAACGTGCGATGCATGTTGGTGGAGAATGCCCACGACTGCGGCAGGTAGTACAGGTTGGCCTCTTTCAGGAACTTGTACTGCGGCTTCTGCAGTTTCTTCGCGTCCTTGAACGGTTCCCACGGCTGCGGGTTGAAGTTGTACGAGTAGGTGAACGAACCGCGTTGGTCGGTCGTCATATTCTGCTCGATCTCCGGCGTCATCTCGTTCTGCTTCGAATAGGAAGCCGAGAGGCTGAAGTTGGCCGGGTCGTAGAACATGTTGCGCTTCTTCGAGTGGATGTTCACCTTCATGCTCGTAAGCGAGAAGTTGGTCGATTCCTGTATCGTGCGCGACATGGCCTTCACAGAGTCGATGTCTTCCTTCTTGTCGAATGTCTCGAGTGTCTTGGAGAGCTTGATGTCCGTGTCCAGCGGGTCGTATTCGGGCGAGAGGGTCTCGTTGGAATAACTTACATATAGCGGCATCTGGATTTTCGCTTTCTCCGGGAACAGACGGCCGGCTTCCAAAGCGGCACTAACAGAAATCTGGTACATGTTGTCGGTATTGCGGCTGAGCACATTGCTCTCGATGCCGCCGTAGCCTGCCGTTTCGAGTCGGCCGGCCACGTTCACTTGCGCGATGTCGGAAATGGACAGGGCAGCATTGGCCATAGCAGCCACGCCACCGTCTTCGTTGAATTCCGACATACGGAGCTCGTTCACCCAAACCTCACCGCTCACCTGGCGGCCCGAGTTGTTGCGCACACCGATCATGATGTTTTCCACATCCTGGAGCGTCGGGTTGCCCATTACGGTAATGCGGTTGCGCGGCTTTCCGTTGTCGTCGTCATACACCACGTACGGAGTCGTGTTGCTGATGCCCGATGTGCCCTGGCGTTTGGCCTTGTTGCGGGCGGTCTTAGCATCGGTCAGCACCGTGAACGGGAAGTCGAAGTAGTTCTGGTCGGGCCAAACGATACGTCTGTCCTGATCGTTGTTGTCGTTGTACGTGCCTTCCGGGGTGATGTCCAGCGGAATCTCGTATTCGTAGTAGTTCTGCGTCATGTCCGAACCCAGTCGGATGAAGCAGCTGAGCTCGCCGTCCTGCAGGTCAGGATCTACGGCACGCATCATTTCGGCGTGGACGAACATCTGGAGGCGCTTATACTGGCGCACATCGTAGTGTGTGCTCTTGTATACGGCTCGCGCATCTTTCGGCGCCAGATCGGTGATGCGGAGTACCATCGCCTGCTCGTTTTGAGCAATCAGCTGGGCTTGACCCGGGTCTGTCTGACGGAGTACGCCCGGAGGCAATACGTAGTTGATCGGCTGGCGGTTGGCATTCTCTTCGATGTTGATGGCCTGCACGGCAATAGCGCCCTGGCTGGTTGGAGGGAATGCAACGGGGTAGAGGTCCTTTGTGCAACGGCGCCACTCACCTCGTACCAAGTCGAATGTACCCAGTCGGAAGTGGCTCTCCTGGGTGAAATTGGTCAGATAAATGCGGGCAAAACGGATTGATTTGAAGTTTCTTATCGAGCCTATTTTCTCCTCGTATTCGCGAACCGGAATCTTAAACTGCCACCACGTTACCGAGTCGGTATTGCCGTTTTGCAGTACTACAGCCGTACGCAGTTTTTCCGTGATATGCTGGCGTCCTATCGCGAGGTCGCCCGGTCGGAGAGAGATGTGATAAGAGTAGTATTTTTCGTACTCGTTGAGGGTGTTGTCCTGGTTGATATCTTCTATATCCGGCAGCAGCGTCGAGGCCGTACCGTAGCTCTCGCCCGAGTTTTCCGTGGTGGGCGAGTTGCCTTGCGTACCGTTGTAATGGCGGTAGCGCTCCAGAATGCCCAGTTCCTGCTGGTCGTAGTCCGTGCCGCGGTAGTAGTGGTAATTGTCGCCGGCAGGGTCGTTTACGGGCGAGAACATGTCGTCTTGCCATGCGCTCCATACCTGTGGCAGCACCTTGGCCTGCAGACGGCTCACGTAGTCGGCATACGGGCGGATGCCATTGTATTCGAAGAGCAGCTCCTCTTCGTCGGAGAGGCCGTTCAAACCGAGATCCTGATGGGCGCGTGCTTCCGGCTCATTGGAGAACGCCACCACGGTCGAGTTGGTTTTCGCTACTCGGCCCCAGATTGTGTTCTCGGTCTTGTTGGTCTGGTCATCGTCCGATACGGGCAAACCGTTCTCGAACGATTTCTTGCCGTCCTTCAGGATATCCTCGCTGATGTCGCCCAGGTTGATGTACATATCGCCGCCTTTCCAGTCCGGACTCGGATTGGTGAGGGTAGGCTCCATCAGCCAGAACTCGATATATTCGATGTTGGCTGCTTCGAAGTCCGAGTTGTCGATCTTGCGCATGATGCCGCCCCAGCGTTGCTGCGGGTTGGTCAGAAGGCCGTCTGCGCCTATCTGGTCAGCGTCGATGTTATACGGGCCACGTTCCGTCGGGTAGAACGACAGGTTCATCACCGTCAGACGGTTTTCTTCGTTGGAAAGACGGTCGCGGTTCGGGAATATCTCGGAGATCTCGATCGTACGGGTTCTGTGGTCCGACTGCGCCTCTTTGTCGTTGCGGATGTTGGGCGGGGTGTTCGAGCGGCCGTAGCCGAAGATAGGGTCAACCGCATACCATGCCAGAAGTGCGCGGTTCTTGCCGTAAGCGATATCGTTCGACAG
>JAGHUE010000166.1 GCA_018064985.1 Candidatus Colicola faecequi
GAAGTGGGCAAAAACCGCATTGATATCGACAAAATGTCGGCAGCCGACAATTCGGGCGAAGCGCTCACAGGCGGCTACATGTGGGAGATTGACGATTACGCCCAGAAAGAGGCTGTGTGGTTTACCTCCAACCGAGGGACAAAAGTAACCATTCACTATCCGAAAGACGACTCCATCACTTCGGCTCAACGCGATTATGCGAAGCAGTATTTCAACCAGATGGAGGCAGCCGTTTTCGCGTCCAATTATTCGGACGCAACCAACGGTTGGCGGAAATTCATGGATGAGACAACTTTCCTCAAGCATTTCCTTGTAGGCGAGATGTCGGGCAACACGGACACCTATTGGAGCGTCTACCAGTACAAACTGCGAAACGATCCGAAGGTTTATACCGGTCCGTGCTGGGATTTCGATCTGGCTTTCGACAACGACAACCGCACCTATCACGTTTGCAGCAAGAGCGACTACGTGTACAGAAGCGGAGGCAGCTGCACAGGAGCGATGAGATCGTTCGTAGACCGCGTCATTGTATCAGACACAAACACCAAACCGGCACTCGTGAGGATTTGGGATGACGCCCGCCACAACGGTTTGACAGAAGAGCATCTGCTCGCATATACCGACAGTCTGGCTGCCGCATTGGAGGAGTCACAACGACTGAACTTCATGCGCTGGCCAATGCTCACCCAGTGGGTGCACATGAATCCGCAAGTGGCGGGTTCGTATGCCGGCGAAGTGCGCGTTGTGAAGAACTATATATCCGATCGCATCAAGTGGATGGACCGAAAGCTCGGCTACACCTACGTAGAACGTCCGGAGGATTACAGTTCGCTGGATGAGACGCAAGCAACAGACGGACCGATGCGCATATACAACCTGCAAGGTTGGCTCATCTTCGAGGGCAACGACCTTCCCCTCCTGCCGCAAGGATTCTACATCATCCGCAGAGGACAAACAACTGTGAAACAATACATTTCACACTACTGAGACACTTCCACGGTCACATTACAGAGAGACAACAAAGTCCCCTTTACATATAAGGCCATCTTGTTCTCCTTCAGAAAAAAACAACACATCTTATAATAATTAAATCGTTTCCGATCCGTATGCTTAGCAGCAATCCTCTCTACCATTCTTCCACCCGGAACACTATCGGCACCGTCTTATGGCTTTTCATCTTCATCAGTGCTGCCATCTCCATGTTCCTGCTCATTTGCCATTGTATCGGCAGAGAACTCATTGACGATCAAATAGAGCTGTTAGGCCCGATGCTTACCATCTGCGGTGGCGCCCTCATCATCCTGGAGCTGATCAAGAAAAGTTCGGTTTCCGAAGGGGAGTTTCTCGCCAACCTGAATCAGATGTTTGTCAGCAACGAAGACTACAAAAAGGCATACCGCTTGCTTCAGGCATACGCGGAAGCCGACGAGGCGAACGACAAATCAAAAAAGGAGAAAGTAATGAAGATGCTGAAAGAAGATATGGAAGTGGCCGAGATTTCCAACTACTTGACATTCTTCGAAGTTTTTCAGTTGCTGCGCGACAAGAACACGCTTAAAATAGATATGTTCGACGACCTCTTCGCCTATCGGTTCTTTCTGGCCGTACACAATCCCTATATTCAGGAAAAGAAACTGCTGAAAGTGCCGGAGAACTTCCGGAATATCTATGTATTGGAGCACGATTGGATTGAATATCGTCAGGAAAAGGGACGGAAAACGCACGGAATGGAATACTGCCTTGAGGAAAAATATAAGGAGAAATTCACCCAGAGCAGATACCTGAAAGAATACACCGAAAATGGATATTCCCGGGAAGAAGCCATAAAGGCTATAGAAGAAAAATACAACCAACTTATTCGAAAATAAAGCATGCAAAAGCAATATACCATCCGAAAAATAGGGCCGGAAGCGCTTGACGAGCTGATGCTCATTCAGGAGGAAGCGCTCCGTCAGCTCCCCTCCCCTGCCTGGCTTCGGGAGAACAGCAAAGAGGCGCTTGCTGAGTGTCTCTTGCCTCCCCACTCGGCTATTGCTGCGTTTGATTTGGACAACCGTATGGCCGGTTTCGCCATACTCTATGTGCCGGATCAAGGCAGCGAGAACATTGCCCTCTCAGCCGGTTATGCGGAAGAGGATGCTGCGGAAACGGCCAATCTCAAGCTGGTGATTGTCCGTCCGGCTCATCAGGGCCACGGGCTACAACGTAAGATGATGAACATCCTCGAAGAGCAGGCGCGCGAACGGGGATTCCGCAGCTTATGGGCCACTGTTTCGCCGCACAACACCTTCAGCCGAAGAAACATTATCGCCTGCGGCTATGATTTTGTAGCTCAGCAGGAAAAATACGGAGGTCTCCTCCGCGACTTGTTCACCAAGACTCTATGCTCACCCACCCCAATGGGCAGCAATACAATAAAACAGAATAATAAAAATACGAATATTGATATGGAAAGAAAAGTAAGGGTGCGTTTTGCACCATCTCCTACGGGAGCACTTCACATCGGCGGCGTAAGAACCGCCCTCTACAACTACCTCTTCGCCCGTCAGCACGGGGGCGACATGCTTCTCCGCATTGAGGACACCGACTCTACCCGCTTCGTGCCGGGTGCAGAAGAATACATCATCGAGGCACTCCAGTGGCTCGGCATCGGCATTGACGAAGGTATCGGCGTGAAGCCGGCAGCCGGCAGCACCCGCGCATGGGAGCAGCCGAAGGAAGGTCTGCCTTGCCAGGCAGGCGAGAACGGCCCTTACCGTCAGTCTGAAAGACGCGAGATTTACCACGAATACGTGGATCAGCTCCTGAAGAGCGGCCATGCATATATCGCATTCGACACTCCGGCAGAGCTGGAGGCAAAGCGCAACGAGATCCAGAATTTCCAGTATGACGCCCGCACTCGCGAGCAGATGGTCAACTCGCTGACACTCAGCAAGGAAGAAGTGGAGAAGCGCATCGCCAATGGCGATCAGTATGTCGTTCGCTTCAAGGTAGAGCCCAACGAGGATGTACACGTACATGACTTGATCCGCGGCGAGGTTGTGATCAACTCGAATATATTGGACGACAAGGTGCTTTACAAGTCGGCCGACGACCTGCCAACTTATCACCTGGCAAACATAGTGGACGACCATCTGATGGCCGTTTCGCACGTTATCCGCGGCGAGGAATGGTTGCCTTCCGCCCCACTCCACGTATTGCTTTACAGAGCATTCGGTTGGGAAGACACGATGCCGGAATTCGCTCACCTTCCGCTTCTTCTGAAGCCGGACGGCAACGGCAAACTGTCGAAGCGCGATGGCGACAGACTCGGTTTCCCGGTATTCCCGCTGGAGTTCCACAACCAGAAGGACGGAAGCGTCAGCTCGGGTTACCGCGAAAGCGGCTATATGCCGGAGGCTGTGATCAATTTCCTCGCACTTCTCGGTTGGCACGCAACGGGCGACCAGGAGATGTTCACAATGGAAGAACTGATCGAGCAGTTCTCGCTTGACAGAGTAAGCAAAGCAGGTGCGAAGTTCGACTACGAGAAGGGCAAATGGTTCAACCACCAGTATCTTCAGCAGAAATCGGGCGAGGAGCTCTACGAGGCATTCGTAGCTTCCGTTCCGGCAGAGCATAAAGCAGCTGTTGAGGCCAAGGGCAAGGAGGTAGTGGCTCACGTGATTGACATGATGAAAGAGCGCGTGAACTTCATCAACGAGCTCTGGGAGCAGGCAGCATTCTTCTTCGTTGCCCCGGAGGAATATGACGAGAAATCACTCAAGAAGCGCTGGAAGGAAGAGTCGCCCGAGCATATGCGCGAATTGTATAAGGTGCTTGAGGGCATCGAGACTTGGGAGACCGAGACGGAAGACGCCAATGAGAGCACCATCAACAAGACCGTGATGGGTTGGATTGCAGAGAAGGAACTGGGCGTTGGCCTCGTGATGAATGCATTCCGCATTACGCTTGTGGGTGCAGCTCGCGGTCCGCATATCTGGGACATCACCAATGTGCTCGGCAAGGAAGAGACGCTCCGCCGCCTCCAGACTGCTATCGAGAAACTCGGTTGATAATTATCAAAACATCAACATGGGATTATAAAACATCAACATGGGATTATAAAAACATCAACATAGGCGAGCGCCAACTATGCGCTCGCTTATGTTTTCCCCCTATAAACTTCCCCTATATGACACTCACTGAATCCATAAAAACATGCCTCACAACGAAGTACGCTGATTTCAAAGGACGGGCCAGCCGCTCGGAATTCTGGTGGTTCTATTTGTTCGTCTGCGTGGTGCTGTTTATCTTCGCATTAGTAACCATACTGCTAATGCTACTTGAGACAGACATCATGAGCGATGTAAGTTATGCTCTGCTCATGCTCGTGATGCTGGCACTGATGCTGCCTGTATTGTCGGCAATGGTAAGACGACTGCACGATACCGGAAAATCGGGCTGGTGGCTGCTCATCAGTTTCATTCCGTGGATTGGCAACCTTATCCTGCTGGTTTTGCTGCTGATGCCGAGCATAGCGCAAGAGGCAGAAATGCCGATAAAAACGGAAGAAAAGGAGGCTGAGAAGCAGCCTCTGGCAGCAGAGGAAAAAGTAACGGACGGTCTTTTGACGGCAGAGGCTAATGCGAAGGAAGAGGATAATGCGACGGCAGAGGCTAATGCGAAGGAAGAGAAGCCCTTGCAGGAAGAAGAGCGGAAGAACCTTGCGCCCTTCACCCTTCCGCTGACGCTGGGATTTGCGATGGCGTTCGCACCATTCAATTTCTGGGTGATGCGACTGCCGGAAGACATGATAAGCGGACAGGGAGCGGTGGCGCTGGTGCTGCTGATGGCGGGTATCGGAGTGGCTATCTGGAAGAAACTGAGATGGCCGAAGGACAAGTGGCTGTGGATTGCCACAGGCTTCGTGGCTGCCTTGCTGCTGACGGCTGTTGTCTGCCGGCTGTTCTTCCACAACAACGTGTATCTGACGTTGAGCCTTTTCCTGTTTTATCCGTTGTGGCTGGTGTATTTCGGTATCCGCTTCTGGCAAGCCAACAAAGAGTAAGGGAAGAACGGAAAAACTGCATAATATGCAAAAAGAGAGAGCCTCGAAAGCGGCTCTTTCTTCTTACGAACGTTCGAGAATGCTACGCTAATCCTACGCTAATCCTACGCTAATTCTACGCTATTCATATGCTGTAAGTCTTATGCAAGTCGCTGCATAAAAAAAAGGAAGCCCCTTTCCCCCAGCCCCTTTCCCCTAAAAGGGCAAGGGGAGAACAGCTAGCGCCCCACATAAGCAACCCCAAAAACAAACAACAACGGACAGAATACACCAATATTGTATCAACCTATACTAAAAACTACCAGGAATTCATATACATAAACAAAATATAATAAAAAGAGAAACTATGGAAGTAACACCCAATCCGTTAATCAAACAGATGTCCGGCAAAGTGTTCGGACACAAAGAAAAAATCAGCATGCGCATGCATTATGGCAAGCAGCGCTCGTATACGTATCAGAATAAACCGGAGGAATGGTCGGAAGCACAGACGCAGATGCGTCAACTCTTCGGGGCAGCCGCTTACATGGGGCGACTGGTGCTGAAGATCGAGGAAGCAAAGACGCATTTCGAACAAATAAGACGGAAAGAGAAGTTTGCGCGAATGGACAACTATGTTGCGAAGCAGGTGAAGGCCGTTTGCGAAGCGGATACTGAACTGCGGGGGCAAGTGATTGCAGCCAACGAGGCGCACAAGAAAGTGAAAGGACAAAAGGCAAGAGAGGAAGCGCTGCAGACGGAACAGATGGCGCTGGCCGAGCAGCTTTGGGCGAGAATGCGATAAGGATAGAGTTGCGAATGCAATTTGGGCAAAAACCGATGCAAGAGTGTACAACACTTGCATATATAGAAAAAAAGTGCTATCTTTGCAACGGATTCTCAAACGCAAATTGCAAGCGTCAAAACATCTTATCTGTATGAAAAAAACGCGCACATTACTCAACAGTTTTCTCTGCTCACTGCTGGCTTTGCTGGGATTCAGCGGCTGCCAGGAGCGTGTCCCCATGTACGGAGTACCACAACTTGTTGCTGATTTCAGCGGCTCCGTTGCCGATAAAGAAGGCAACCCGATCGAGGGTATAGAAGTAAAACTTCTTGACGGGCGTCAGGATATAGCATATGCCACCAAGACGCGCTCCAATGAGAATGGCCAATTCAGCATTCGGACGGATTTGTTCTACTCCGACATCCAATACGGAGACTCGATCTTGATTACAGCCGCCGACGTTGACGGCGAAGAAAACGGCTCCTATCAGGCTGATACTCTGCGCGTTCCATACCCAGAGATGAAGGACGTTGACGGTTGGCTATCGGAAGGCAAGACAGAAGGCATCAACTTCCGCCTGGAGGAGAAGCCAAACCATTCGTCGGAAGAATAAAAGCATACGACTTACATCATAAAAGCTGCCTTTGGGGCGACTTTTATTGCTTCTACTTGCACATTTCGAAAAAAAGTGCTATCATTGCATAGGTTTTAGTAATTACTGTTTTGGCAGATTATCTCGACATATTAAAGCATTACTGGGGCTATGAGGCGTTCCGGCCGATGCAGGAGGATATTATCCGCAGCGTGGGCAGCGGACGGGATACGCTTGCACTTCTCCCTACGGGAGGCGGCAAGAGCATCTGCTTTCAAGTGCCGGCAATGGCGATGGAGCCCCTTTCCCCCACCCCTTCCCCCGATCGGGGCAAGGGAGATGAGGGAGGAGGCGAGAGCCCGAAACTAAGAGCCAAGAGCCAAGAGGCTGGATGCATGGGAGAAGTGCCGGACGGACTGTGCCTGGTGATCACTCCGCTGGTGGCGCTGATGAAAGACCAGGTGATGCATCTGCGGGCGAAAGGCATCAAGGCGTTTGCGCTCTATGCAGGGCAGACGAACAAGCAGGTGCAGGAGACGCTGGATAATTGCCAGTTCGGCCATACGAAATTCCTGTACGTGAGCCCGGAACGACTGGAGAGCGAGCGCTTCCGTCAACGGCTGAAATTCCTGCCGATAGCGATGCTGGCAGTGGACGAAGCACATTGCATCTCGCAATGGGGTTACGATTTCCGTCCGTCTTACCTGAAGATAGCCGAGATACGGAGTTTCTTCCCCGAGGCTCCCGTGCTTGCGCTGACGGCCACGGCCACACAGGAGGTGGTGGACGACATTCAGGAGAAACTGCTTTTCAAGGAGAAAAACGTGTTCCGCAAGTCGTTTGTAAGGGAGAACCTGAGCTACGTGGTAAGACAAGCGGACGACAAGCCGGAGATGCTGGTGCATATCCTGAAAAGCGTGGCGGGCAGCAGCGTGGTGTACGTAAGGAACAGACAGAAAACCAGAGAGATAGCCGAATATTTGAGAAGCCAGAATATCAGCGCGGAGTTTTTCCACGCAGGGCTTATCAATGCAGAAAAAGACGCCCGACAACAGGCTTGGATGAAGGGCGAATGCCGGGTGATGGTAGCAACCAACGCCTTCGGCATGGGCATTGACAAAGCGGACGTGAGGACGGTAGTGCATATGGACCTGCCGGACACAATAGAGGCGTATTTTCAGGAAGCAGGACGAGCCGGACGAGACGGCGAACGGGCTTATGCCGTGCTGCTGTACAACAGGACGGACCGGACGAAAGTGCAGAAACGCATCACGGACAATTTCCCGGAGAGGGATTTTCTGAAGCGCGTGTATGAGGCTGTGGGCGACTATTATGAGGTGGCGATCGGCTTCGGAGCAGAGCGCTCGTTCGCATTCCATCTGGAGGAGTTTTGCCAGCAGAAGCACCTGGCTATTCTGCCCACGCATGCAGCAATCAGTCTGCTTGCACAAGCGGGCTACTGGCTTTATACGGACGAGCAGGAAACGCCGCCGCGGGTGATGATCCGCATGTCGCGCGAACAGCTTTATAAAGAGCAACTTACAGAGCAGGAAGAGCAGGTGGTGAACTGGCTGATGCGGCAGTATACGGGTATTTTTACCGACCCTGCAATCATCCGCGAGGAAGACCTCTGCAAGGCGCTGCAACTGAAACCGCGGGAAGCAACGAGCCTCCTGATCGGGCTCTCGAGGAACGGCATTATCCGATATATTCCGCGAGCAAAAACACCATATATCACCTATATCCTTGACCGCCAGCCGCTTGAGCGCGTAAGCCTGACCGAGGAACAGTATGAGCAAAAGCAGGTACGCTATCAGAAGCGGCTGATGGCGATGCTGGAGTATGCCGAACAGACGCAATTCTGCCGGCAGCAGTTGCTCGTGGGTTATTTCGGCGAAACGACGGAAGATGCCTGCGGCACGTGCGACATATGCATTGAAGCGAAAAAACAGGCACAATGACGCTTTTTTCGCAGAAAAATTTGCCGTATCCGAATTTTTTTCGTATCTTTGTACGCTCTTATCAGAAGAGCCTCTTTTGATTACCCATTTCCCCTATTATTTTTATTACAAGCAATAGCCCCGAAGAAGAGGCTGCATCGGTGAATCCGCCGGCCTGTGCTATTGCCCCCTAATGTCAATATTGTATCCCTATGATAAAGAAAAAATCAGAATTGGAAAAACTGAGCCTCGACGAACTGCAGGCAATGGCCGCTGAAGTAGGCGTGCAGATGAAGAAAAACCAGACGCGCGACGAGCTCGTGCTGGCGATCATCGACAAGCAGGCCGACATTCACGCAGAGGGCGTTCAGGCGAAAGTGGACCAGCAGGAAAAGAAGAAGCGCACCCGCATCAGCGTGAAGCAGACCGCAGCCGAGAAAGTGTCGCTCCGCCATATGAAAGGCGGTCCGCAGGCCATCGGTCAGGTGAGCGAAGTGGAGCAGCTGGAGGCGCAGAAAAAACAGCGCGAAGAGGAGAAGCAGATTCTCAAAGAACGCAAGGAACGCAAGAAGCAGAAAGCAACCGTGACCAACCGTCCGGAAGGGCTTTTCGACGAACAGGCGCTCAATACCGCTGCACAGGAGATGATGCAGCCCACCTATTCGGCACAGACTTATGTGGCACCTCAATACGATGAACCGCAGTATGCAGAGGAGCAGCCGATGGCAGCGCCCGAGTACATAGGCGAACCCTACCCCGGCGAAGAGGTTTACTACGGCGAGCCGCAAGAAGATGGCTATTATGAGGACGGCCCGATGGAGCAATATCCGGAACAGGAAGAGCCCGAGATGAGCGAAGAGATGCGCCGGGAAGAGGCACGCAAAGCCGCTCGCGAGGCTGCTTTGCTGGCTTTCGAAGACGATTGGTCGTGGAAGAAAAAACGCGACAAGAAAAAGAACCGTCAGCAGGAACAGCCGGCTCCTCAGCCCCAGGCACAAGTGCAGCAGGAAGAGGAGATCATGCCGGAAGAACCGGCAGCCGCCCAAATGCCTGATTACGACTTCGGCGATTACGTTTGCGGAAACGGAACGCTGGAAATGACGCCGGAAGGCTTCGGTTTCCTCCGCTCGGCCGACTACAACTACATCACATCGCCCGACGATATTTACGTTTCAGCGCAACAGATCAAGCAATGGGGTCTGCGTCCGGGTGACACGGTAGAGTGCACTATCCGTCCGCCGAAAGAGGGAGAGAAATTTTTCCCGATGAACAGAGTGCTCAGCATCAACGGCCTCACCCCGGAACAAGCGCGCGACCGAGTAGCGTTCGAGCACTTGACTCCACTCTTTCCCGATAAGAAATTCCGCCTTTGCACGGGCCATAACGACCCACTCAGCTGCCGAGTAATCGACCTTTTTGCACCTATCGGCAAAGGTCAGCGCGGCTTGATCGTAGCACAGCCCAAAACCGGCAAGACCGTGCTGCTCAAAGAGATAGCCAATGCCATCTCGGCAAATCATCCGGAAGTTTATATGATCGTACTGCTCATCGACGAGCGTCCGGAGGAAGTGACCGACATGCAACGTTCCGTTCGCGCGGAGGTGATTGCATCAACGTTCGACGAACCGGCAGAGAACCACGTGAAGGTAGCCAATATCGTGCACGAAAAAGCCAAGCGACTGGTAGAATCCGGCCACGACGTAGTAATCTTGCTCGACTCTATCACCCGTCTGGCTCGCGCTTACAACACCGTTTCGCCCGCATCGGGCAAGGTGCTCTCCGGCGGTGTGGAAGCCTCGGCTCTCCACAAACCCAAGCGCTTCTTCGGTGCAGCCCGCAACATTGAAGACGGAGGTTCGCTCACCATCATCGCAACGGCTCTTACAGAAACCGGCAGCAAGATGGACGACGTGATTTTCGAGGAATTCAAGGGCACGGGCAACATGGAACTCCAGCTCGACCGTCGCCTTTCGAACAAGCGCGTATTCCCGGCCGTAGACATTATGGCCAGCTCCACTCGCCGCGACGACCTTCTTCTGGCTCCGGAGATTCTGCAACGCATGTGGATTCTACGCAGACACCTCTCGGACATGAACTCCATCGAGGCAATGGAATTCCTCAAGGAGCGCATGGAGCGTACCCGCGACAATGACGAGTTTCTGGCAAGCATGAACAGCTGATTATGAAAATCCTCATTATAAACGGGCCCAACCTGAATCTGCTCGGCAGAAGAGAGCCGGAAATATACGGCAACCGCTCTTTTGAGGACTACCTCGAGGAGCTCCGGAACGCACTACCGGAGGCAGAATTGCTCTATGAGCAAACGAACCACGAAGGCGTGATAATAGACCTGCTGCAGGAATACGGATTCGGGGAAGCAGACGGCATTGTGCTGAACGCCGGTGGATATACGCATACCAGTGTAGCCATCCGCGATGCTGTAAGCGCGATTGAAGTGCCGGTAGTGGAAGTGCATATCTCTGACACGTCGAAAAGAGAACCCTTCCGGCAGTTTTCCTTCTTGCGCGACGTATGCGCAACCTGCATTCAAGGCCATGGGCTCAAGGGCTACAAAATGGCAATAGAATATCTTTTACATTAAATAAAAGCTATGAACAAGAAACTTCTCATACTCTGCTTTGCGCTCCTTTCCGCCTTCTCGGCAAGCGCACAGAAAGCAATGAACCGCCCTTACGTTGACGACAAACTGTTCCATTTCGGTTTTTCGCTCGGTGTAAACTTCATGGACTACTCGATTCACACGGTAGACGAGCCGCTAACAGGCACGCTGCAAGGTGAGAATCTGGGCGAAGCCGCCAATCTGGAAAACACCATGATATATGCCCGATGCAAATATATGATACCGGGCTTTTCTGTAGGTTTCATCGGTGATCTGCGCCTTTGCGAGTATCTCAACCTGCGCCTTATTCCACAGCTGCATTTTGCCGAGCGTGACATCACGTACAAATGGGAGACGACCGATGAGGCAGGCAACGAAGAAGAGCACCTGCGCAAGACTTCGCTTCTGTCAATCCCCATCGCCATCCCTCTCGAGCTCAAATGGTCGGCTCAGCGTTGCGGCAACTACCGCCCTTACGTAACGGTTGGCGGCGGCGTAAGCTACAACTGCTTCGAGAACAAAGAAAAACCGATTATCCCGAAGAGACTCGACTATTTCACGGAAATAGGTGCCGGCTGCGATGTATATTTCAGTTGGTTCAAATTCTGCCCGCAGCTCAAGTATCAGTTGGGATTCAACGACTTGAGTCCGGAAACACACACCGAATTTCTCAACAGCCAGGCTGTGAAGCGCATGCGTTCTCATATGATCAGCCTCGTATTCAACTTCGAGTAATCACTTGAAACTGCCCAAAGCCGCCATATTACTTCTGCTCCCGATGCTGATTGCCTGCGAGAACAGGTTGACCGACGATCCGTCGGCCCGCCTCACGTTTTCGCTCGACACGCTGCGTTTTGACACCGTGTTTACCAATGCCGGCAGCTCTACCCGCACGATAATCATCCGCAATGAGAACAAGCGTGCCCTACAGATAAGCAGGGTAAGGATGCAAAGCGGGGAGTCGTTCCGCATCAACCTCGACGGCGAGCAAAAGCCGGACATGCTGCGTGACATCGTGATAGGAGGCGGCGATAGTCTGTTCCTTTTCGTAAGAGCTACGATTGACCCCGCTGACAGGGACAAACCCGCATTCATAGAAGACAGAGTAATATTCGAGCTGGGCGAGCAGAAACAGGAACTCGTATTGGAAGCTTACGGATGGGACGTGGAGCTCATTGACAGCCTGTACATCGGGCGTGACACTACCCTACTTGGCAGGAAACCATACCTGGTAAGAAACGGCATCTACATAGACAAAGGCGCCCTGCTGAGCATTGCTCCCGGTTGCCGATTCTACATGCACGACACGGCGAAAGTGGTTTGCCTGGGAGGCATCAGCGCATGCGGTACGCTAGAAGAGCCGGTTTGGTTCGGCAGCGACCGTCTGGATGATATATACGAGGGCATCCGCTATATATACGTAGGCGGCAAATGGAACGGCATTTATCTCTCTGAGCCGGACAGCGTAAGACTGGATTACACGGAGATAGTTTCCGGGCAGATTGCGCTTTACGTATACGGCAGCGGGAAAGAGCACCTGAGCCTCAGCAACTGCCGCATACACAATCACTCAGTTTACGGCCTGGCTCTGCTGGACGTAGATGCCAACGTAGTCAATACGGAGATTTCCAACTGCGCAGAGTATTGCGTTTATGCCTCGGGAGGCAAGCACAATTTCGTGCATACCACTATTGCGTCGTTCTTCAACTACACACAATACGTCATCCAGACAACCCACCGAAATGACAATGTTTCACCGTTCTTCATCAACAACATCTCGAAGAACCGCAGGAAAACAGAGGTGAGGATGTACAACTCCATCATCGCAGGCGTGAAGCAGAACAGCCTGATGCTGGCTACGCCACTCGGCGACTATTACTCGGGCGAATTCGCTTACTCTTACCTGCAGACCGACACACTCGGACAACGCTTCGCTCACGACAACGTTTATGCTCAGAAACGCGACACGACGCTTTTCGTTTGCGACCTATATAAGGACAAGGAGCAGTATTACGACTTCCGCCTTGATTCACTCTCTCCTGCACGGGACATAGCGGACTCGCTCATTGCGACGCGCTACCCGCTCGATCGCCTTGGCAAGAACCGCCTGGAAGACGGGAAGCCAGATGCAGGATGCTACGAGTATTAACAAAAACGGACACCTTAGGAAGACAGTCCGAGCGATTACAATAGTTACAATTACAAATAGCAAAAAAACGCCCCGAGCAATCGGAGCGTTTTTTTGTTTTTACCGGGCAGAGCCGGAAATATCTGAACGGAAGAATCAGAGCAGCTGATAAACCGGACGAGCCACGCGGTCGAAGGTATTCTTCACGTTGTTCTCGTTGAATTCCATCAGCATGCTTGCGTCAGAGCGAGCGGGAGCCTGTGCTCTCTCATAATGTACATTACCAGTGAATGAAGCGGTAACGGTGCTGCCGTTGAGCGTACGAGCATTGATAGAGAAACCGCCATCCGTTACAGTAACAGTACCGGAAACGAGCAGCCACTGCGAATAGATATAGAGAGAAGTATTCTTCTGGTAAACGTAATAGAGCTGCGAACCGTCGATAGAGAATTCAGCATCGTTGCGCTCGCCAGCAAGCACATCACCCACCTGTGCAGAAGCAGAGGTCACGATGTTGTAGGTGCCAGCCGGGATAGAAGTGCTGCCAGTAGGAAGCGCTACATAGAACTGGACGTATGGGAACATCGAAGTATTCTGAACTGTAGCAACCGGTTGATCAAGGTTGTATGCAGAAACGAGCATCATCGTGTAACCATTCTGGGCAGCATATTGACCGGCAGCGAAAGTAAGAGTAAGGTCGGCAGCAGGTGCACCTTCTTCAGGATAGGTTTCAGCAACCGGAACAAGTTCCACACCACCATGCTTGGTATCTTCTCCACCCTTAGTGCCTTCTACAACGGGAAGCTTAGCCGCATTGAGGACAGGATAGTAGGTGTCAACAGCAGTAACCCAAGCTACGATTTCGCAGTTTTCAGCCACCCATTTGCTATCCATTTCGATGTCGTATTCAGCTACAGCAACACGCTTTTCAAACATAACCGCCTCGCCGAGTGCAGGAGTAGCATAGGTGCGGATGGTATGAGTATGGGTAAACTTTCTCCAACCTTCCCAAGAGCCAGTATAATCCTCCTGACGGCCCTGCATACCGCTTTCGGTAACACCGAGAGTAAGGAATACGCCGTCAAGCGTCTCATCACCGGTCTTAACAGTAGCCTTAACATGGAGATTGCCGGTGGAGGCATCATAGGAGCGCTCCAAACTGATGCAGCAGTTGCTGGTAGTCTCCTGCTTCTTCATAACAGCAGCAGTATAATAAGGATGGTAAGCACGTGACTTAGTACCTTCAACGGTATAAGAATAACGGTTGATAGAGATATTAGGAGCACCCTGTACATTGAGCTTCTTACCGATTACAGAAGAACCGGAGATGGTGTAATCATCAGAACCGAAGCCATAGTGATTGCTGACCCAAACAATATTGTCGGGATCCTTGCTGTATTCAGCATAAATCTGATCCATACCACCCGGGCAATAGCCACAATCAGCACCTGTAAAGTGCTCGATGAGCTGAACACGCGGATAAGTTGTTCCTACAGGATCGGGAGCATTGTTGCCACCGTCGCATGCCGTAAAAATCAAGCCGGCAGCAAAAGCGAGAAAGAAATAGAGATTTTTTTTCATATAGATTTGTTTTTGAAGTTTTGCGGGGAAGAACCGATTACTCAGCGTAACGGTAGATTACCTTGATATTGAGTTCGCGGTTGTAGTTCTGGAACTTGTAATTAACCGTATAATCACCAGCCTTAGCAGGGGTATAGTGCGTATACCAATCGGCTTTGTCAGCACCCATCATATTGTAATCAATATCCTGCGAAAGTTCGCCATCACCCGGCACACATTGCTGACCGGCACAAAGTTCGTCTTTCTGACCAGCCTCGGAACGGGTAATGGTTACGCGGAATGCCTTGACACCCTGAATAGTACCACGTACACCCATCTGAACGGCACCGCTGAGCGAAGGCTCAGCCTCAGTAACGATAATGGTGGTATCCGATGCTACAGGAACATTCGCCAACGTTACAACCATGGAAGAAGTTTTGGATTTGTCGAGGAATTCGGGCGTTTCATCTTCCGGATTAGGAGTCGGTTCGTCCGGACCACAAGCTGCGAACGCAGCAAGCATTGCGCAGCTCAAAAATACATAGAAAAACTTTTTCATATTTTCAATTAAATTTTGATTATCAGAAGAGTTTGAGCAGCTCCACATCGTGCACCTCACGGGTGGCTGCATCCATCAGGACACCGACGACAGAGCAATTCTGCATGTTGATTGCTTGACCATTGTTCATCTCAGGCACCTGGAAGGCTGTAACCTGCATACCGTTGGCGGGTTGATTGACAAGGAGAGACAAAGGAGCGCCCCAGACATCGTCGAAGAGGCTTGCACGAAGCACATGGTTGTGAGTGTAAGCCATGTTGGTAGAGCCATCGGGCATCATCTGCGGGCCAGCGATATCATCTTCCACCAGAAGAAGCATCAAACGAAGGTTGAGCTCCTTACCCGTACGGCTATCGTTTGAAGAAAGCGCCTCCGCGTGGTAGGCTACAGTGATACTGCGATCCTGCACAGAAGCGAGCGAGAGCTGCACACGGCCTTCCTTTTCCTTGAGGATGGAGGCAGACACCAAAGCCGGCCAGGAAGTGTAGTCCTGCAAACCGGAGTTGAGGTTGACAACACCCGTTGGGAAAGCCGTAGTGGAGGTACCCCCGAGCGCTTTGTAAATCGTGTCTGCAGCTGGGCAAGTGTAGTCGTACTCGGCAATAGTCGTCTGACAGAACGTATTGGATTTCGGGTGCATTTCTACCACAACGAAATTGTCGGGATACAAATTCAGAAGATCGTGCGCCATAACTGCCGCATTGGGGCAGTTGACACAGAGGAAGCCTGTAAATTCGGCAAGAAACGCACGGCTTTGGGGCTCAGAACTGCCCATAGGGATGAGCTGTTCATCGGACGGAATCACCTGGCAGCCAATAAGCAGCAAAGCTGCAGCAAAGAGAGAAATCAGTTTTTTCATATTGCAAGTATTACCAGGTGAAATTATACGTTAAATTGATGCCCTCCTGCTTTGGGACATATCGGCAAACGCCACCGGAGCAATTATAACCGGCTCGCGTCTTGGTATAGCCGAGCATCACACGATGAGCATTTTTCTGATAGGTAGCCCCAATGGTGTAATAATGCTGATTGGTAGCCTCTTCGGTCGCACCGATATTGTACATCCATTGGGCAGAAAGCATGAGCTGTTTCCAAAGGCTGACCTCATAGAGCGCGAAGATCCATTGGCCCTCGTCCTGCTTGGTAAAGAGATATTGAAGTTCGCCGCGCATCTGAACGTTTTTGTTGAGCGCGTACTTAGCTTCCATGACCGCAATACCCGAACGGATGAGATCACCGTGGCCTTCCACAACAGCCTTATTATAAGTCTGATACATGAGCATTGCACCAATGTACCATTCTTTGTTGATCTTCTTATTGAGCTCAAGGTTGACGTCGGTATAATACGTCTCTTTGCCCGCGAGCCAGGTGTTGTCTTCCTGCAAACCACGGACATGCGAAGCATTGAGCTTGAGGGTGGTTCCGTATTTGCCGCCCATCTTGGTACCGCGCTTCCAGGTGTAACGGATTTCGCCCTGGAAAGCCCATTCGCCAGCCATCTGCGTAGCATACGGATAGAGGGCCGCAAGCGCATAGGTGTGCTGATTGGCGAAAGCGGGAAGGTGGTTGAGGAATCCGGAAGTGCCACGAAGCTGACGGTCGGAACGGAAGAACATATTCTCCGAACGCTTGACCTGGCCGATGACGGACATACCTTTCTGCGAATAGCTGAGGGAGGCAAGGAGCGTCTGACCGGGCTTGAAGCTGTAGGCATTGTCAGCACATGGATCGTTGGCCTTGTAAGCATATTCAAGGAGCGCGTTCCACCCTTTCATCTGGAACTTCGCGCGCACGTCGCCCGCTCCAACCCATTCGGGCACATTGTACATGTAGTTGTGCCCGTCAATGATGGTCTGAATGGTATCAAACGCCTCGTATTTGCTTACGTAACTGCCTCCGAGGGTAAGGTTAGCGCCTGCCTGCTGCATGCGTTCGGACCACTCGGAAACCTGAAGCTCGAGATTGGCTCCAAGTGCAGCATCTTGCGTATAATTCCAACCCCAAGCGTGATCATCGTAGCAATTCCAATAGCGACGCTGCTTACCGCCAAGGAGCTCGAAGCGGATGCCTTTGTAGGGCGAAAGCTCGATTTTGCCGCCACGAAGCGAATTGTCTATGCCGAGAGAGCGCTCTTCGTAGAGGCGGAGGATGAGTCCACTGCCAAACTGTCCGTAGACATCACCAACAGTGATTTTGCCCCAACGGAACTGGCTGCTGACGTGAAGATGGCCGACGCCATAACCGCGGAAACCGGATTCATAACCCAGCATCGGCCATTCCATGAGTTCACCACGGAGGGCAGCTTCCAGCCCATTAAACCCGAGTTTGTTCTCCTTGCTGTGATCCCAACGGAGACCTAGATCAAGGTAGGTGTTGCTCAGATGGTCGATTTTTGCCCAATCGCCTCGGCGATGGGTGCGGTCGGCTTCCACAGATTTCGTAGGAAAGAGACTTTCATGCTGAAGACTACCCACTACATAAACAGTATCCCCTGCCCAAGAAAGCAGAGGAAACAGCAGCAATGCTCCAAGAAGAAGCCATTGCTTATGCGCGAAAATGTAAGATTTTGTCATAAAACAGTTCAAGCAAAAGTCGCATGGAAGTCCACTCTAAGTCCACTGTACGTCCACTGTACGTCCACACGACGAGATGCGCGAAAATCACAGATTTTTGATCAGCTCATAGAGCTCATCTTCCGCACCGTCGGTGTATCCGGCATGGTTGTGAACCACGTTGCCATTACCATCGAGAACGAAGACATGGGGCACCATTTGAACGTTCATAGCGCGCTTGAAATCGCCATTCGGATCGAGAAGCACGTCGTATTCCCAGCCGAAACCGTCAACGAGCGGCTTCACCTTATTGGCATCCTGCGCCTGGTCGATAGAGACAATGATGACCTTCACTCCAGTCTCATCCTGCCAGTCGGCATAGAGCTCGTGGATGGCTTTGAGTTCGCGCAAACAAGGTTTGCACCAGGTAGCCCAGAAGGAAATAATCATCGGCTTGCCGCCATTGGAAAGTTCAGCAGTGTTGACAGACTTACCATCGATGTCCTGAAGCGTAACGCTCGGAAGCTCGGCTTTTGCGGTAAGAACAGCCGCAATAGCCATCATTATCAAAAGAATCTTTTTCATTGTCTTGTTTTTTGAACAGATTTTCGTTTGACCGAAAATTCCAAATATCATGCCAAACCGTCAAACATTAACGTTTTGCAACTATCTGCTACAAAATTACAACAAAAAAATCAGTCTCACAAGTTTTAGCATTGCAAAATATCACATATGCGGCAGATTTGTTATTTTTCCACGAAAAACTTGCATAAGTGAATAAAAATTAGTAATTTTGCAACAAATTCAAATTGCGCAACTATGCAAAGTCTCAGTCAACTGTTTTTCCAATATACCGGTGTGCAGCCCGCTCAAGTGGAGCAACTATCCGCATCGGGCAGCAACCGACGCTATTTCCGCCTGACGGCCGAGGGTCACAGCCTCATCGGAGTGCAGGGCACCTCTGCCGAGGAAAATGCCGCATTCCTTTACATGGCCGATCATTTTCACAAGAAATCGCTCAATGTACCAAAGGTAGTGGCACGTTCGGAAGACGGCATGCTCTATCTTCAGGAAGACCTCGGCAACACGCTGCTTTTCGATTTTATAGCAGAAGGACGCAAAACAGGCGTGTTCTGCGAACCGGAAAAAGAAATGCTCCGCAAGACCATGCGAGCATTGGCCCGTTTTCAGGTGGTGGCTGCAGAGGATTTCAACTATAACCACTGCTATCCGCAACCGGAATTCAACCTCCGCAGCATCAGTTGGGATCTCAACTATTTCAAATATTGCTTTTTGAAAGCAACCGGACTCGATTTTCAGGAAGACAGACTGGAAACCGACTTCGAGCGACTGGCATTCATCCTGCTCAAGCACAGAATGAACGCTTTTATGTACAGAGACTTTCAGTCGCGCAACGTAATGATAAAAGACGGAGAGCCGTATTTTATTGATTTTCAAGGAGGAAGACGCGGACCTATTTATTATGACGTAGCCTCATTCCTCTGGCAAGCCAAGGCCAATTTCCACCAGGATCTCCGGAACGAACTTATCGAGATCTACCTCGATGAATTGCAGAAATACATGCAAATTGACCGCGAAGAGTTTTATGAGACTCTCCGCCACTTCGTGCTTTTCCGCACACTTCAGGTATTGGGAGCTTACGGTTTCCGCGGTTATTTTGAGAAGAAACCACATTTCCTGCAGTCGATTCCGTTCGCAATCGAGAACCTGCGTCAGTTGCTGAAGAGCTGCTCCGATGACTATCCATATCTGATCGAAGTGCTTCACAACATGACCGAAATGAAGCAATTCAAGGAAATTTCCGTAAGGAAACCGCTCGTCGTGCGCGTTTATTCCTTCTCGTACAAGAAGGGTATTCCGGCTGATGAATCGGGCAACGGCGGAGGTTTCGTCTTCGACTGCCGCGCTGTGAATAACCCGGGCAAATACGAACGCTACAAATACATAACCGGCTTGGAGGAGCCCGTCATCAAGTTCTTGGAAAACGACGGTGAGATTTTCCCATTCCTCGATGCGGCCTATTCGCTGGTGGATGCGTCTGTAAAGCGCTACATCGACCGCGGATTCCGCAACCTGATGGTAAGCTTCGGCTGTACCGGCGGTCAGCATCGGTCGGTTTATTCCGCTGAAAAAATGGCGCATCACATCAACGACAAATACGGTGTGGAGGTTCAGCTGATCCATCGCGAACAAAATATCGAGACTACCCTTCCCGCTAAAGAGGTGGAGAACAAATAACTAAAATTCCGACGCATTGAAAGCGATGATTTTTGCGGCCGGTCTCGGTACGCGACTTAAGCCCATCACAGACACCATTCCCAAGGCACTTCTACCCATCGGTGGAAAAACACTGCTCCAACATCAGCTGGAGCGCTTGCGTGATGCCGGTTTCCAAGAAATAGTCATCAATATCCACCATTTTCCAGAGCAAATTATCCGGTTCTGCCACGAGCACGACAACTTCGGGCTGAACATCCTTTTTTCCGATGAAACCGAACTTTTGCTGGAGACCGGAGGCGGGCTGAAGAAGGCAAAAGAGCTGCTGCTTCCGACTGATGAACCGATATTGGTGTGCAACGTTGATATCCTATCAAACATAGATATCCCGAGCCTCGTAAGTGCGCACAAAGAAGACGCGCTAGCCACTATCGTAGTTTCCGAACGGCAAACACAACGATATTTTCTTTTCAACGAAAAGAACCATCTTTGCGGTTGGACCAACATCGCCACCGGTGAGGTCCGTCCGGCTTCTTTGGCCGCAGAGCCGGCAGAGAAAGTGCTCGCTTACAGGAAGCTGGCATTTTCGGGCATGCAGATTGTATCGCCACGCATTTTCAACGTAATGGCTTCATGGCCAGAGAAATTTTCAATAACAAACTTTTATCTCGACGTGCTTCCTAGCGAGCGCATCGATGCATTCGTTCCGCAAAACTACCGCATGATGGACATCGGAAAAATAGACCATCTGCACGAAGCGGAACTGTTCGCAGAATCATTATAACTTTCAATCGTGGCATTTGCAGGGGAAATATTAGCGCTCAGCGTAGCCGTCCTGTGGACCATCTCATCCCTCGCATCGGAAGAGGCATCCCGGCACTACGGCTCTATTACGCTCAACATCGTAAGAATGGCGCAAGCCGTTCTCTTTATCGGACTTACTCTCTGGGTAACGACCGGCAATCCGATGCCGATCGGCACCACCACAGGGGTATGGGGATGGTTGGCATTGTCAGCGCTGACCGGCTATATCATCGGCGATTACTTTTTTCTACGCTGCTTCATGCTCATAGGAGCAAGGTGGGGAGAATTGTTTATGACCATTGCTCCCGTAGCAGCAGCCCTCACGGGATGGATGCTACTGGGCGAACGAATGGGCGGACTGGCTATACTTGGCATGCTTATCACCACAGCCGGCATTGCCATGTCGGTACTTTCCAAGCCGGAAGGTGAGGGCAAGATAAAAATAAAACTGCCACTCAAGGGCGTCGTTTATGGCATAATAGCCGGTGTAGGGCAAGGTGTAGGGCTCGTTTTCAGTAAGCAAGGTATGCTGCTCTATCAAGACCAATTAGCAGAACAGGTACAGCACCTGACTGCATTCGACAGTTTCTACATGTCATTTGCATCCACGATGATCCGCTGCCTTGTAGCACTCGCCGGCTTCATGATGATGTATGCTTACCAACGTTATCGCAATGAAAAAGGCTGCTTTGTTCTGAGCAATATTTTTAACAACAAACGCATTTTCTGGTTAGCTACCTTATCCACCATTACCGGACCATTTATCGGTGTAGCCTTATCATTGGCAGCCTCGCTCTATACCTCCACTGGCATCACCCAAACCATCATGTCGCTTGTACCGGTAATCATACTCTACCCCAGTCACCTGATATTCAAGACTCGGATCACATTCCTGGAGGTAATCGGTGCTATTATCAGTGTGTTCGGTGTTGCATTGTTTTTTCTGTAAAGAAACTGACATATAGAAACAAAAAAAAGGAGCGGCCTTTCGGTCGCTCCTTTTATATCTCTATCAGCAGATAATCTGCAGCGCATGAGGAAGGCACTCCACCACAAATGGTGTACATGCCTCCACCAATATACCATCCGCCTCAAACGGAAGCACGTTGAGTTTTTGCCCGCAATGCTTTGAAGAATCCACGTCCGGCACATCCATGACCACTTTCTCCGCCTCGTATTTATGTACGAAATCAAGATCCATCAGCTTGCCGTCGAAGATATGCGGAACAGCCTGCAGAATCTGCTTGAGAGTAGGCGTCTTGATAAACATAGCATTGAAAAAACCATCACGGGGATCGGCCGTCGGATTCTGGCGAATGCCACCACCAGAAAACGGACCGTTGCCTATGTTCATCGTGAAGAGCTTATCGGCCACTTCCAATCCACGATCAGTAGAAAGACAGAGCATTTGTGACTTGTGACGGCAAACGGCAACTATCAACGCTATTACATAGAGCAAACGATGTGAACCGAAATAATATTTAAGCACATGCGTAAGGGCAAGTGTCTTTGAATCAACCCCAAACCCAACCGAATTGATAAAATAGCGACGGCACTCATCACCATTGCGGTGATACGTAAGACAGCCTACATCAATCGGCTGCGGTTTGCCCGAAAAGAATCGATCAAGCGATTTACGATAATTCTTATCCAGATTCCAGAACCGTGCAAAGTCATTGCCGGTACCCCGCGGCATTATACCGAATCGGATATTCTCCCGATCATCTACCTCGGCCGTCATCAAACCATTGACAGCTTCGGATATCGTACCGTCGCCGCCAAGAATAAGAAAGTCCCGCACCCCCTGTTCGGCCAGTTCGCGAGCCAATTCGGTAGCATGTCCGGCATACTTAGTTACGCGATAGACATATTCTATCTGCTTCTGCTCAAGAAGTTCAAATAAATAATAACGCTGACGAAGAAAGGCTTTCTTCCCCGATTTGGGATTAATAATAATGCCTAACATGGTAGTTGATAAGAGAAAAATGCTTATAAAAAAGTGAGGTCCCTCCCCGTTTATCGGAGAGGGACCCTCATGTATCAAGCGCTCTTGATTAGTGAGCGAAGAACTCTTTCACGTTGTCGTTAGCAACGATTTCCTCCTGGAAGATGTAAGCACCGGTCTTCGGCGACTTAACCATCTTAATGCACTTGGAGTGGTTACGACCTGCGTTACCAGTCTGAAGGGTTGCGACCGCTTTTTTTGCCATAGTCTATTGTCCTTTCTTTAAAATTAAGATGGGTTATTACTTAATCTCCTTGTGAATAGTATAACGCTTGAGAATCGGGTTGTACTTCTTCAACTCAAGACGATCAGGAGTGTTCTTGCGGTTCTTGGTAGTCACGTAGCGAGAGGTACCTGGCAGACCGCTGGCCTTCATTTCGGTGCATTCGAGGATAACCTGAACGCGAGCTTCTTTAGATTTCTTTGCCATTGTTAAGTCCTCCTAATTATTCGTAAAGGTAACCCTTTTCTGCGGCCTGCTTGAGTGCTGCGTCCAGGCCCATCTTGTTAATAGTTTTCAGACCAGCTGCACTCACGTTTAAGCTGATCCAGCAATCCTGTTCTACCCAGTAGAACTTCTTGTGGAAGAGGTTCACATCGAACGTCCTCTTAGTGTGACGCTTCGAGTGAGACACATTGCATCCACCCATGGCTTTCTTGCCGGTAATTTGACAAATCTTTGACATTTTAGTATATATTTTTAATTTTTTAGTTCAAATGGAGGCGAACCTGGTTCGCAATCATAGTCGTATGAGAGATTCTCATCCCTCATCAACCAGCTCTAAATCGCAGTACATCAATGCATTACACACAATACAGGCGCAAAAAGAGCATAATATTCCATGCCAAAAAGCTTGCAAAATTACTATTTTTTTCTGACATGACCAAATATTTCTGCATTTTTTTTCATTTTTTCTTTCTTTTTTTTCGGGACTGTTGACCGATTGCAAAATATTTCGTCAATATAACAGCAGAAAAGGCGTCCGAATATTAGTTCGGACGCCTTCTTAAAAACTCATGTCTGTTACATTCCCATACCCGGGTTCATAGGCATCTGGGGAGCCGGATTTTCTTCCTTCTTATCAGTGATCACACACTCGGTAGTCAGGAACATTCCGGCAATAGAAGCTGCATTTTCAAGAGCAACACGGGTTACTTTAGCCGGGTCAACCACACCTGCCAGGAAGAGATGCTCATATTCGTCTTTGCGAGCGTTATAGCCGAAATCAGCTTCGCCTGCGCGTACCTTATCTACGACTACAGCTCCTTCTTTACCGGCATTGAAGACTATCTGACGGAGCGGTTCTTCGATAGCACGACGAACAATCTCAATACCGGTCTTCTCATCTTCACACTCAGCCACTACAGCGTCAAGAGCTTTCTGCGCACGGATGTAGGCCACACCACCACCGGGAACAATACCTTCTTCGATAGCAGCACGAGTAGCAGAAAGAGCATCATCTACACGATCCTTCTTCTCCTTCATCTCTACTTCGCTGGCTGCACCTACATAAAGAACAGCCACACCGCCGGCAATTTTGGCAAGACGTTCCTGCAGTTTCTCTTTATCGTACTGGCTCTTGGTCGAAACAATTTGTGCCTTAATCTGGTTAGCACGAGCTGCGATAGCTTCTTTTGAACCGGCACCGTTGACAATCGTTGTGTTATCTTTATTCACAGTAACGGTTTCTGCCGTACCGAGCATATCGATGGTTGCCTGCTCAAGCTTGATACCACGTTCTTCGGAAATGACCTGACCACCGGTCAGCACAGCAATGTCCTCAAGCATTTCCTTTCGACGGTCACCAAATCCCGGAGCCTTCACTGCACAAATCTTGAGTTGAGCACGCAGACGATTGACAACAAGAGCTGTAAGTGCGTCAGAGTCAACATCTTCTGCGATAATCAACAATGGACGACCGGATTGCACTGCCGGTTCCAAAATAGGCATCAGTTCCTTGAGGTTGCTGATCTTCTTATCGTGGATAAGGATGTATGGATTATCCATTACAGCCTCCATCGTCTCGGTATTAGTAACAAAATACGGGCTGATATAGCCGCGGTCAAACTGCATTCCCTCAACCACGTTGATGGTAGTATCCGTACCCTTGGCTTCCTCGATAGTAATCACACCGTCTTTGGTCACACGTTTCATCGCATCGGCAATCAGCTTACCGATAGCAGCATCGTTGTTGGCGGAAATGGTAGCTACCTGCTCTATCTTGTCATAATCGTTACCGACAATCTCGGCCTGCGACTTGATATTCTCCACTACTGCAGTTACTGCCTTGTCAATACCGCGTTTCAAATCCATCGGATTAGCACCGGCAGTAACATTCTTCAGACCTACGCTGACGATTGCCTGCGTCAGAACGGTAGCGGTAGTGGTGCCGTCACCTGCCTGATCACCGGTCTTCGATGCCACTTCCTTCACAAGCTGAGCGCCCAGATTCTCCTGTGCATCTTCCAGCTCAATCTCTTTAGCCACGGTCACACCGTCTTTCGTGATATGCGGAGCACCGTATTTCTTTTCGATTATCACATTGCGGCCTTTCGGACCAAGCGTTACCTTCACAGCGTTAGCCAGCTTGTCTACGCCATTTTTGAGCCCTTCGCGAGCATCAATATTGAAAACTATTTCTTTAGCCATTGTTGTAAATGTTTAGGGTTAATGATTAGCAAATTACTGCAAGAACGTCAGACTGACGCATGATCAGGTACTTCTCGCCATCAAGTTCGAGCTCTGTACCGGCATACTTGCCATAGAGTACCTTATCGCCAACTTTGAGCACCATCTCTTCATCTTTGGTGCCGCAACCGGCGGCCAAAACTTCACCGCGGAGCGGTTTTTCTTTAGCGGAATCAGGAATGATAATACCTGCAATCGTTTTTTCTTCAGCGGCTTCCGGTTTGATTACAACGCGGTCAGCCAATGGTTTGATGTTAAGCATATCTTTGTGTTTTTAATATTTCTTCATTTATCAGAGCGGGCATTCGTTTTCGCGATTTTCAATCCGCTCGAATGTAAACTTCCAAACTTTGTGCCAAGTTTCATGTTTTGGACAAATAGACACTTTTCTGCCAAAATGTCACAAACATCTTACTTCAATGCCGCTTCTGCTCGGCAACACGCTGTATAATGGTAGGCATAATCGTATTACCGGTAGCGTTGAGCAGCGTAGCCGGCATATCTACAATGGTAGAAATTACCATCAGAAGACCAACAACCGACATGTCGGCACCCAGTACCGAACAAGTGAACAGCTCGCCCGCACCTGCGCCAACCGGTACAGCACCGACAATAACAGAGGCTATTAAACCCACACCAATAATCAGCAATGCCGCCTGCGGTGTACAGATATCCTGCCCCATCAGAAGCATCACGAATGCTGTTTTCATAATGCTGCATATGATCGACCCGAGTTTGAAAAGCTGCGTTCCAAGCGGAATGAGCGATTCAGCCATCTCCTGGGAGGCTCCTAAGTCCTGCGCACTTCGGATATTGGTAGGCATCGTAGCACTTGAAGATAGTGTTGAAATTGCCATCAGCGAAGGTGCAAGCAAGGCGCGAGGATAGCTCTTCATACCTTTCCAGCCGATTGCCATGAATGTCAGCAACGGGTTGACAATAAAATACATCAGCGCACCAATCGCGAGATACAGCGCCATGAAGCGCCCGTAACCTTTCAGCAGTTCACCCGTTCCTCCGGCCATCATGCCAGCAAAATAGCAGCCCAAACCGATTGGCGCCAGTTTCATCAGGCAGTCCATCATTTTCATAACGAGCTCGCTGCCCTGCTGCAGCACATGTGCCACGCGATCGGTCGCCATTTGCGAGGCAGCATAGCCCATCAACAATGCTACGACCATCAGCGGAAGCACATGACCGATTGAAAGAAGGTCCTGAAAATCAGTCACGGACAACGCCTTGACAATCAGCTCGCCCATCGGAATTTCTCCTTCCGCAGCTGGAGCAGAACTGCCATTGAGCGCATCCGTCAACGGGGGATACAGGCACACACCAGCATACGTGATAGCAGAAACGAGCGCCATCACGAATACAACAACTATACCCGACGCAGCCAACGTGCGGCCGAGAAGTTTGCGTTGTGACAGATTGCACACCGACGATGCTACAGAGAAAAGCACCATCGGAACAATCAGCACGAACAATGTGTTCATGAAAATATCGCCTATCGGCTTCAGATAATCAGCCGATTCCGGCCACAAACCGCCTACCGTACCGCCTATTGCGATACTTACCAGCAGAATGATCGTACTCTTATAGTTTTTCCAAATTTCATGCATACTCTTTAGTGTTATAAAGTCCATTAAGGACTTAAAACAAAATTTTGCGGTGCAAAATTAATGATTTTTTCCTGAATATGCAAATTTGAACGGACTTTTCACAATTAATTGTCCACCGAAAGCAAGCCATCACCGGGAATCACCCGATGAACAGCCACGCAATATCAATGCGACTTCCATGAGACTTCCATGAGACTTCCATGAGACTTTCATGAGACTCCCATTGGTACTACATTAGTACTACATTGGTACTACTGGCGAAGTACATGCGTCCTTCGTCAAAACCGCTTACTGCTCCTCTCCCGAGCCGAGCTCCGAAATCATCCAGCCGATAATCGGACGGATGGCACGCGTATCCGGATCTTCATCGAAGCTGAAAAGGCCGGCATGAAGCGTCAGCTGACGCTCCCTTCCTCCCAGTTCCACATACTTAAGAGGCGCAAGGCTCCGCGAGCAAGCCAGCAGATTGATATCCGCATCGGTAAATTCATTCCATTTCACCCGAGCCTCCTCGGGAACATCGCCATAATACGTGAAATATGGATAGAATGCCGTTATCCAGCCGTTGATCTTATCTTTAGCCGAGGGGAAACCGCAACCGGCAAAGAAATATTCCTCCATCATCTCATCTCGCTGCGCCTGCGTCATGGTGTCGAGATCCACCTCAAACAACTCAGCCACTTCTTCTATCGTAATAGCCGGCATTGTTTTGTACATCGACCGCCAAAAATCCGGGTCGACATTGCCTTCGGCCGATTCGGCAATCTTTTGAAGCACAGGTTCCAGCTCGTCTATCCACCAGTCCAGCCCGTAGCGGCGGAGGCGGTTGGCCTTCTCACATATGCGACGCCAATCGGCAGCCGTACCTTCCAGGTAGATATCGGGAATACCGCAACCTTCTTCTATTACGTACGAGAAATAGCTCTGCAGGGCCGACATGATGCCTATCTGCGAAGCCACAAGTGCAGTATTACCGGTCGTACTGAAATCAGCAATGAGCGTCTGAGCAATACTGTCTTTGGTCCAGGCGGAAATGCTGTCAGTAAACTGCGGGAAATAAGGTTCCCAGGCATAGTAAGCAGAATCTATCAGCCCCGGTTCGCAAAAGATGCGGAGCTCTTTCTGCCCCTCATGTTCTACAAAGAGATGGCGCAGTTCCTCTGCATAATACTTCACGTGCAAAGCAAACCCCTGCTCTATCGTTAGCCATACCACATCCGGATTGATCACCATCGGATGATGGTTGGCATACGCATAGCGCACACCGTCGATCAGAGGATGCTCGCTCCACGTAACACTGTCAGGAAGCGGGCTGTGGCATACTATCCGGCTTCTGCCGCTCATGGTCTGATAGAGGCTATATTCCGAATAGAGATAATGCTCCAGCAAAGACTGTACCTCGTATCTGTCCAGCGTATCCACCGGTGCAGGCCTATCCATCAGATGAATCACCCGAACCTCAGAAACCTGCTCACTATCGGCAGCGGTTTGCTGATTTGCCGACTGGTTAGCCTGCTTATGGCAAGAGCAGAACAAAAGCAACAATGTAGCGATGTACAGAAGTTTACGCATAACTAGAGATATTTATTGGGAAATGTCTGCAAAGATACATTATTTTTCTGGAATATACAACAATAATCACATTTTGAGCAAGAATGTTGTACCACGCCCTTCCTTTGTCCATCTGCCACATCGCGTCCCCCCACTTTATTTTCGCTATTTCTTGCATATATCATTTTTTTATTGTACCTTTGCAACGCAAAGGTCTCGCAACACCGGCGAATACCTTGCAGACATATTTTAAGGCGTTTACTGACGCTTGTGATTCGATGTTCTGAAACGTAGGAAATTTCAAAACAACTCTTCGAAAGCAAGTCATTAGTAGATGCCCATGGGTGTATCATACACTCATGCGTACCCTTATTATAGGGTGCGCGTGCGTACGATATACACGCGTGGGTTTCTGCATGCTAATTCGAGAGTTATGGTTTCCTACGACCACAGAACACGGATTGCATTCAGCAACCCGCGTTTTTTTGGATTTTTTTCCCATGTATGCAAAATATAATCTACCACAGAATGGACGGGATTGCTCTATAGATTCGGATTAACAAAGTTTCATAAAATCGTGTGCAAATGAGGAAATTTATTGCAAGTGTCTTTTATCTGTTTATTGGAGTGAACGTATGGGCACTTACTGGATCATGTGGTCCTAACTTGACATTCACATATGTCAATGGCGGAAATAAAATAACTATTCAAGGAACTGGACGAATGTATGATTATTCGTCCCAACAAGCTGTTCCATGGGGTGCATATGCTGCGCGAATAACAAATATTATTTTGTCAGAAGGTATTACTCATATTGGTAATTATGCTTTTACGGGTAGCTCAATCACCTCAATTTCACTACCAGAAAGTGTTACATCTATTGGAAGTCATGCTTTTACATTTAGCCAGTATAGTTATTCATGGCAACTTAACCTGCCTTCTGCATTGGATACAATAGGTGCGTATGCTTTTGTTAATTATGGATCCTATACAGCTATAGAGCTCGAACTCCCGACAACACTTAAATATATAGGTGATCATGCATTTACAGATGCGATATTTCAATATGTAAATATACCATCAAGTGTCGAATATATTGGCCAGAATCCATTTAAGCGTGTGAATTCATTGGCGGTGGATTCTCAAAATCGTTATTACGATAGCAGAGAAGATTGCAATGCAATCATTCATACCGCTTCAAATACACTTATTAAAGCTTCAGCATTTTGCTCTTTCATACCACGTAGTGTAAAAGTGATAGGAGCAGAGGCAATAAGTGGCAGTAATCAACTGATTATCCCGGAAACAATTGATACTATTTCTTCCTCCGCATTGTGTGGGTCCGGAGTTTTAATTTTTGAAGGGACTACGCCTCCTGTCATATCAGAAGATGCTGTCAGCTATATGGGCTCATACACGAAATTTATTGTCCCATGCGGCTCGTTGAATGCATATAGCAGTGTGTCTGCATTGAGTAATAGTCATTATACAGATGACAGGTATCAGCAACACAGCACAAGCATAGAGGAGATTTCCGCACAGGCAAGTGCGTCTTTTGATTTCACAGTAGATAATCCCATCCATGGCTATGTAGATGTGGACTCGGCCTTGTGCAATCTATACCTGCATGCACAAGCTATTCCCGACACCTGCTATCAATTCTTATATTGGGAGAACAACACCTCAAACCAGCAAGAACTGGGTAACCCTATCTCTTTTGTACGGATAAAGGACGGAGGAAATTACACTGCTCATTTCGAAAAAGTGCGCAGCCGAATCACGTCAGAAATCAATCACGGAACAGTTGAGGGAAGCGGAATCTACGAGATTGGAGCAGAAGTTTCTTTGATGGCGACAGCTAGTCCTCATTATCATTTTACCCAATGGGCAGACGGAAATACGGACAACCCAAGGCGGATTGTAGTTTCGACTGCTGATGAGAACTTTGTTGCTATTGCAGAAATAGATCGTCATTCTGTTAGTGCTTCTGCTAATAATGGAGCTGTTTTCGGTGGAGGCGAGTATGCCTATGGCGAGACAATAAGTTTGTTAGTCACAGCTGATTACGGTTATCATTTTTATGGTTGGTCGGATGGGAATTCTGAAAATCCGAGAATGGTTAATGTTGTGCATGATACAGTATTCAACGCAGTTTGTACAAAGGAAGAGTACTCGATAGCTACGATGTCGTCCTCTGAAGGCGGATCAACGATAGGAGATACTATTGTGAAATATCAGGAGTCTGTTGAGATTGCAGCTCAGCCGATATATGGTTATCATTTCACCCAGTGGTCAGACGGTAATACCGACAACCCGCGAATAATTGAGGTTACTTGCGACTCCACATTCACCGCCCTGTTTGAGCGCAATAGCTATCAGATTACAACAGCAATTAATAACGAAGAGTGGGGCTCGGCCTACGGCGATACCCTTGTTCATTATCGCGAACAGATTGTTATTTCTGCAGTCCCAAGCACAGGCTATTATTTCACGCAATGGTCAGATGGCAACACAAATAATCCACGTGCAGTGGAAGTTACTTCAGATAGCGTATTTACGGCACAGTTTGCAAAGCTTCAATTCTTTATTACCGTTACATCTTCTGACACCAATATGGGCTCTGTAACGGGTTCCGCGAAAATGGACTATATGTCCCCGGCAGTGATTCTGGCCGTACCAGCAGAGGGACATCATTTCGAACAATGGAATGATGGCATTACAGATAACCCGAGAGCAATCATAGTTGTCCAGGATACTGCTTTCGAGGCTGAATTTGCAATCAACCAATATAAGCTAACTCTTTCTGTTAATGATGACGATATGGGTATTGTATCCGGCGCCGGCATATACGACTACAGGTCTATGGTAGAATGCCAGGCTCTGCCTGTATCTGGTTATGAGTTCGTAAAATGGTCCGACGGCAGCACCTTTAATCCATATTCCTTCATCATCAAAGGCGACACCTCGCTTACGGCCGAGTTCCGCAAGATCCAGTCAGCTCTTGATGATGTAGAAACCGAGTCTAACGTTCAGAAGATCTTCCGCGACGGCCACTTCTACATCCAGACTTCTGATGGCCTCTTCACCATCGATGGCCGCAAGGTAGAATAACAACTGCACCAGCTGCACAAAGTAAGGGCTGTAATTCCGCTTGGAGTTACAGCCCTTATAGTTCTTTCCTTCGGACGATAGGCTTTTGCCGGCTCACTATGCTCGACGTGGTGATCATCATTTTCGTTCTCCTGCGGCCGCGTCCTCGAGGTCGTAAGCCCCGAGGCTTTTTTAGTTTCTCATCCCTTTCGTTCTCCTGAAAGCCCAGCGCCTTCTTTTGCGGGCCGTTATAGCGCCCGATGGTTATCTTTTTTCGTTCTCCATCGCTGTTGCCCCCAACAGCGGGAGGCGCAAGCCTCTCCCCTTATTGTTTTGTTTCTTTCTGCCGGATTGTATCCGGCATTTTGTTATCGTCGCAAAAAGCCCCCCGCACAAATCCGTATTTATCCGTCCTATCCGTGGTTTAGAATAATAGCGAGCCCCGATGTTGGGGTGCTCGCAGAGTTGCTGTTAATTGTGTAATTCTCGTTGTCGTTGTGGTTGTAATTCTCGTTTGCGCAATGCGACATGCATTGGGTTCTTATTGGGTTATTAATGGGTTGATATTGGGTTATTGCCGTATTTGCGTATGTTTCCTGTAGGACCTACTGCTTGTCCTTCGATAAAGTGCCATGGCATTTTGGCACTTTCCAACATTTCTCGGCCCTAGCGCTACGCGGCAAAGTGCCATAGTGCCATGGCACTTTGTTCAACCAAAATAGCCGCCTATCCCACGAAAACATGCCCTTTGCCTTCTTGCCCGCTTGCCCTCTTGATCTAACCTGCTATCACTCAGAAGCATACACGTAAGAAGGCAGAAGGCAACTGGGCAAGATAACGAAACGCGAGCTCCTTACTGTGGCTCCTGACCTCAGTGAGGCAATGGCGGAGATGGCACTTACCTCCAACCGTCTCAGCATCTTCTCGCTACAGACCATGTCTTCCGACCGGTATGCCTGCTTCGTTTGGGAATAGAATACTGAAAACGCCGAATCAGTCTATCCTCGAATATCCGTCAGAGACGCGCTCGTCTCCAATCCCTAAAAAAC
>JAGHUE010000083.1 GCA_018064985.1 Candidatus Colicola faecequi
AATGAGTGCATACGGTTGGTTCATACTAGTCAGGACATCCGTTATGCGGACATCCTCCCGAGACACAGCAAAAATCATGCCCGGATTATCATTACGGCAAACCAAACCGTATTTTGACTTGCTCAACGGAAAAAAAACAGATATTTTGCGAAAAGTACCGGAAAAAATTTCATATACAAGAAAATTTTCGTACTTTTGCAACGGTTTACCAGAGCCCGACATTACAGTATACGAAAATATATTAACCTCACGACAATGGCAATGAAATACAACTATTGCGGCAAGAGCGGTTTGCAGCTCCCGCAGGTGTCGCTCGGAATGTGGCACAATTTCGGTTCGGTAGACAACTTCGACAACTCGCGTTCGATGCTCCTTACCGCTTTTGAAGAAGGTATCACCCACTTTGATCTGGCCAACAACTACGGCCCTATCCCGGGTAGCGCGGAACTGACGTTCGGCAAAGTGCTGAAAAGCGATCTGGCAGCTCATCGCGACGAGCTGGTCATCTCTTCCAAGGCCGGCTACACCATGTGGAACGAAGGCGCAGGCGGCTGGTACGAAGGCAGCCCTTATGGCGACGGCGGAAGCCGCAAGTATCTGATTGCCAGTTGCGAGCAGAGCCTGAAGCGCACGGGGCTCGACTACTTTGACATCTTCTACAGCCATCGCTACGACCCCAACACACCTATCGAAGAGACGATGCAGGCGCTGGTAGATATCGTTCGCAGCGGCAAGGCACTTTATGCAGGCATCAGCAACTATCCGGTAGAGCAGCAGAAGCAATGCTACGACTACCTGAAAGCACACGACGTGCCATGCCTCATCTCGCAGTACAAAGCCAACCTGCTGCAGCAGGAGACGCTCTTCGGCCAGTTCCCTGCAGCCAAAGAGGCCGGTTCGGGCTTCATCACATTCTGCCCGCTCGCACAGGGCTTGCTTACCGACCGCTATTTCAAGGGTATTCCGGCCGGAAGCCGCGCCACCAAGGGTGTATTCCTCAAGCCGGAGCAGGTGAGCGACCGCACGGTACGCACGGCCATCCGACTCAACGAACTGGCCGCCAAACGCGGACAGAGCCTCGCCCAGATGGCGCTCGCCTGGCTGCTCCATTTCGGCGTGACGAGCGTACTGATCGGCGCCTCGAGCGTAGCACAGCTGAAGAACAACATAGGTGCTGTAGACAACACCAGCTTCACAGCAGAGGAGATTGCCGAGATCGACCGTATTCTCAAGCTGGAAGACTGATCATACAACCCGGACATACAAAACGTCCCGACCGCATTGGCCGGGACGTTTTTTTTCGTATCATTGGTTGGTGATTATTTTTCGAAGAACTGAATATTGGAGAAGGTGGCCGAGAGTTCGCCTCTCTCAATGCGATGGATGATATCCACCACCCGATCGTTGGCAGGAGTAGGCACGCCAACCTTACGGCCATAGGCCGACACGCTGCCGTTGATAGAATCCACCTCGGTCAGTTTGCCGTGTTCCAGGTCCTGCAGCATCGAGGCTTTCAGGCGTGCATGCTTGCGGATAGCTATCGGGATAATCAGGAAAGAGAACCATTTCTTTACAGGGTTGCCATAATCGAGCAAACGGACGATATCCTTGCCCTGAACAGGTTCTATACGTATACCGCCGGCTTTGCACACGTCGATACACTCTTTGATGAGCGCCTGTACCACCTTGCGCGAACGCTTGTCGCCGGCGGCTTCGCCAAACGTACAACCGAGCGCAGAGGACAGTCCGGAGAAGGCTGCATTGATGAGCAGCTTGCTCCAGCGGGCGCCGATAAAATTGGCATCCACCTCCACCCTGCCCATCATCTCCAGCAGGCGTTTCACCTCGCCAAGATGCTTATGCGGCACAGCCGAGAAACTGCCGAGACTGAAGGTCATGCTATCGGCAGACGACGTAAGTTCACATGTGCCAGGTTTTGTCATAGTAGCGCCCCACGCCACGGTGCAACCAAGCACTCTGTCTTCTCCGGCAATCTCGCCGATGAGCATTTCCGGGAGGCCGTTCTGAAGCGTAACGATCACGCCATCAGCAGCCAGATGCGGCAAGAGTGAGGTTACCACTTCGCGGTTGTGCTGCTGCTTGGTCATAAGGAAGATAATGTCGTACTGGCCCGTCATCTCTTCGGGCAGAAGAGCCGTGACAGGCTGCACCATCTCTACCGTACCGCACACTACAGCCCCCTTTTCCCGGAGGGCAGCCACATGCGCTTTATTGCGGTTAATCAAGTCAATTTGCCCACCGTTGCGGGTAATGAACGCGCCAAGAATCGTACCGAGCGATCCTGCGCCATATATTGCACTTCTCATACGAATAATCAAGTTAAGCGGCAGCAGCGGCTGCCGGAAAAATTATACTACAAAAAAAGGGCTAAATCAATAGGATCCATCGTCAACAAACGCCCGATAGAGGTTGCATCCTATGAAATTACCCAATACTAGGCAGCTGTAGAGCAGCAGCACCGAACCGGCATTCTTCCCGAGGAAATCAAAGGGAACAACCAGATAATAAAACGCATCGGCCACACAGTGCGGAAAACCGCAATGGATGAAGAGAGGTACGGCCAGCAACAGCGGCACCCAATGCCCGAAATCGCGGCTGCGGCGGGCAAACGTGACGGCCGTAGTCATCAGCACACCGCATCCGATGCTGAGCACTCCGGCACGAAGCGGGCCGAGCGCCAAACGACCTTCCAGCAGATGTTGCGCAGTCTCCTGCAGCGGCATAGCCGAGCATCGGGCCATCAACGCAACAAGGAAACAACCGATCCAGTTGCCTGCCAGAATGAGGAGCAGATCGAGCATATCAGCTCCGCTGCGGACAAATCCGGCCGTTCCGGTAAAGAGTTTCAATTTATAGGACACTACCGTAGCCAAGCCGAAAATAAAGAGAAACATGCCGAGCATCTTGTCAGCAAGAAAACCGAAACCGGCAATTCCGATACACACTCCGGCAAACACAGCACTACGGAGAATATTGAACTTAGTCATTTTTTCAATTAGATTTATCAGTAATTTTTATTTGATGAAGCACAACCAATTCGACTGATATTTGGTTTTAGGCTCCACCGGGTGGATATGCTTCACGCTACCGTCGTCAGCCCTGTACCACGCAAATTTCCAACCGCCCATATCCGTGTAGATAGCATTCGTAACGCCGGCCTTGAGCATTGCATCCGTGAAAACATCCATGGTTGTAACATCCGATTCTATCATACATAAACGGCCGTTCCATTCAGCCAGAACACGATAGTGCTGGGCATATTCATAGTATTTTTTTATAGGAAAATCCACCTTTTCCCCATCAAGAATAACAAGAGCCTGCTCAAATGCCGTAACATATTGTTTTGCAGTGCATTCAGCTATTTGCGAATCAGATTTCTTCAGAAACAAATACCCGTATTCGCACCACAGAAACACGCCAGTAAGATCCGGGCTGGTATTCCCCTCGAAAACCTGCGAGCAGGAAACGTGGTTACCATCGATATTCTCGAGGCCGAACTCTGTAAGCGCATCATGCGTGAAAGCTCCGGCACAGCAAAGCATAATAGACGAGTCTTGCTCCGACGGCCGATCAATACATTGCAGACGGAGCTCACGGAAATCAGGCTGAAAAATGGTTATATGCGGAAAAGAAGTGATCATCGATTGGGCTGCTGCCAATAGCGGGCAAAGCAGCATAAGAAAAGAAACTTTACGCATGAAAGAAGAGATGAGTTTTTTATAAATTACGCACATCGAAACGGACCGAGGTATCATAATTCGGTTACAAAATTACATAAAAAAAACGAATTTTTCAAAGAAAATTTGCAAATTCAGTAAAAAATACGTAATTTTGCAGCAGTATGACTGATAGTAGTATGTTAAACTTCAATTGTTAATACAATGAAAAACGGTAAGAAATTCTCAGAAGTTGTTTGGGAAATATTGCTGACCACCGCTGTGCTGGTTGTTATCTTCTCAATAATGTACTTCAAGTTCTGATTTTGCCCCTACCCCGAAAAAAAGCAGAATCCTCAAAATAAATCCATTCATAAAATTCAACCATTATGTTAGGCAGAATTCTCTACATTTTAGGTATTGTATGCGCCGTATGGTGTGTTCTTGACATTTTCAAAACAGCTAAATGCGGCCTCATCGGCAAGATTCTTTGGTCGGTGCTCGTAATCTTCCTCAGCTGGATCGGCTTCGCGGTTTACTATTTCCTGCTCCGCGGCAAAATTTGATCGAAACAGCGTTCCACACAAAAAAGGCTTCTCGCAATGCGGGAAGCCTTTTTTTCATCTTTCTGCCGGATTACTTCAGGCAAGTGCGGATAAAATCGAGGAAAAGCGGATGCGGATGAAGCACCGTGCCGCTGTATTCGGGGTGGAACTGCGTACCGATATACCAACGATGTTCAGGCAGTTCTACAATCTCTACCAGATCGCTCTCCGGATTCCGACCCACACATTTCATTCCGGCAGCCTCATATTCCTTGAAATAAGCCCCATTGAACTCATAGCGATGACGATGCCGCTCGCTGATAAGCGACTCACCATATATACTGCGCACACGGCTACCATCGCGCAATGCGCACGCATAGGCGCCCAAGCGCATCGTTCCACCCATATTGGTAACCTGCTTCTGCGATTCCATCAAGTCGATCACGTTGTGCGGAGTGTCGCTCATCTCAGCAGAATCCGCATCTTTATAGCCAAGCACGTTGCGCGCATACTCTATTACCATCATCTGCATTCCAAGGCATATGCCAAAAGTAGGCATATTATGCACACGGCCGTATTCGGCTGCTATTACTTTGCCTTCCGTACCGCGTTGGCCGAAACCCGGACAGATGATGATACCAGCCAGCGGACTGAGAAGCGAAGCCACATTCTCTTCGGTAATCTGCTCAGAATTGACGTAGGAGATCTCTACACGAGCATCACAATAGATGCCTGCCTGATGGAGGCACTCACGGATCGACTTATACGCATCCTGCAGATCGTATTTGCCGACCAGACCGATACGCACGCGCTTGTCAGCTTTATCCATGCGGTCGAGGAAGGCGCTCCAGCGAGTAAGGTCGGCTCCGTTCAGCAGATCCACACCGGCTTTGCGCAGAATAGCCTTGTCCAATCCCTGCTTATACATATTTACGGGCACCTGATAAATCGACGGGAGATCTTCTGACTGCACCACGCAATCCTTATCCACGTTGCAGAACATCGCTACCTTCGAAAGAATCTGCTCCGAGAGATGCATCTCCGTGCGGAGAATAAGGATATCGGGCTGGATTCCCATCGACTGCAATTCCTTGACGGAATGCTGCGTAGGCTTGGTCTTCAGCTCACCTGCTGCGCGGAGATACGGCACGTAAGTAAGGTGTACGTTTACCGCATCCCGTCCCAATTCCCAGCGAAGCTGACGGATAGCCTCCATGAAAGGGGCCGACTCGATATCGCCAATCGTTCCGCCCACTTCCGTGATGATGAAGTCATACTTCTCTGAATCGAACCGACGGAGCATCCTGCGCTTGATCTCATCGGTAATGTGAGGCACTACCTGAATCGTATGACCAAGATAATCGCCACGACGCTCGCGGTCGATCACGGTCTGGTAAATACGACCGGTAGTGATGCTGTTGTCGCGAGTGGTACGGATATCCGTAAATCGCTCATAATGACCGAGATCAAGGTCCGTTTCGAAGCCATCTTCCGTCACGTAGCACTCGCCGTGCTCATACGGATTGAGTGTACCCGGATCGATATTGATATAGGGATCGAACTTCTGAATGGTAATCTTATAGCCGCGCGACTGAAGCAAACGACCGATACTGGAGGAGATAATGCCTTTTCCGAGGGAGCTTAC
>JAGHUE010000054.1 GCA_018064985.1 Candidatus Colicola faecequi
ACAATGAGTATGCCGTCCGTGCCAAACTTCAGATATCGCTCTCTCCCAATGGAACTACACTGGACAAAGCACAGATCGCTCAGCTGGACAGCATCGTAAAAGCTGCCGGCATGGACAATGCCAAGTTTGAAGCCAAGAACACGGCAGAACTCAAGTCGATGATCACGCCCTACACCGTTCAGATGCAGAATGCTGCTGAAGAGCTCGGGATAAACAATACCGATGCATCGGTTCTGATCACGACGGTCAATAAAAAGTATGCCGACGAGAAGTATGAGAAGAATCATCCCTGGGTGGTACTCGACAAAGTGGTACTGGCAGAATCCTATTCGAACTCCGATCACGTAACCACTTATGCAGGCGAATCGAAGAAAGGAGCCAGCGCATGGGTACATGGCATTACTACTGAAGGCTACTGGAGCGACCTTTCCAAGAATGAAATTCCTCTTCTTATGGACTTCAACAAAGATGCTCACGGCGACTATATCTATCCCGTCTTCCAGACCGACGGATATGACGATAATTGGGTCTATCAAGACCGCCGCTACATCACCGACGTCATTGCAGTATATGGTGGCGACTGGAGCCGCGCCGATATCGTGATCGATGGCCGTCACTACACCCGCGAATGCAGCAAGGATTTGAATAAGGGCGCCGGCGGCGAGTATATCTGGTTCTTCTCTACCCGTGACTACTACGATGGTCGTTACCTCTGGGTGGGTGGCCCGAAGGGCGATCACAACCCTTGCCCTTGCGGCTGCCGTGCCGAAGCTGATGAATGGAGTCTCTCCGGATCTGCCAAATCGTTCAATGCTTCCAACTATCTGCATCAGCCCTATAAGGACTATAAATATGACGTAGTTGAACGCGTAGTACAGGCCTACGATCTTGACGGTAATCACCTCGGTGAAGCCGAATTCAACAAGGGTGCCGGTGGCGCTTACATCAAGATGATCCTGGCTTACCGCAAGCACTGATCCTTCCTCAAAACCGTAAGGTTATTCTCTAACACACGCGAAAAGGGCCTCCCTGATGGGAAGCCCTTTTGCGGTGAGAGGGATGGAGAAAGCCCTTGATTTGGGCTTTCGAAAGCGAAGAGTCCGCGGGGAGCGGATAACCTCGAGCGTAGAGATAGACCCCCTCGGGGGTGAGAAAATGTAATGACCCCCTCCACACGCGAAAAGGGCCTCCCTGCCGGGAAGCCCTTTTGCGGTGAGAGGGGGATTCGAACCCCCGGTACGGAAACCCGTACGTCAGTTTAGCAAACTGGTGGTTTCAGCCACTCACCCATCTCACCTTCAGAGGTACAGTTGCCTGCGCAACCACGCTTTTCAGCGCCCTCGAAGTTGCTTGGTGATTAACCAAACTGTGCTTTGTTTCTCAAAAGCGGGTGCAAAGATACTACTATTTTTTGGAATACACAAGAAAACTCGCGTTTTTTTGTTATTTTAATAAAAAATAGCTGTATTTTGTTCCCTCAGTCCGCTTACTCAGCCTCTACATTTCTGAACTCCACAACAATCACGTCGCCTCTTGGGTCGGTTGGTTCCGGTCCGGTAGCCTCAATCAGCGTCATTTCCTGCAGATAGCCCGTAAACGGGTTGAAGCGGATCTGAATCTCCTTGTAAAGCATCTTCAGCTGCTTTTTCTTGGGCGTCAGGATGAGTGTAGCGCCGTCTTCATGCACGGTGAAGTCCGAGTTGTTCTTCTCATAGCGTCCTTGCAGCACGCGGCGGAGAATGGCTATCATCTCTGCCGACATCTTCCAGTCCGTTCCGTCGCTGTAGGTCCAGAGAAGCACGCCGGCATCGGCATTGTAGCGGAAATTGCCTTCCGACACTTTCTCTTCCGAACTGATCTCCGAGGTGCGTGTCTGTTTAAACTCCGCTTCCATTTTCCTTATCTTGGCCGGATTGACGGCTGCTGATGCCAGCAGCGGCAGCATCAGCACGATGCTCAATAGCAGTTTCTTCATATGCGTTTCTTATTTGATATCCATTACGAGGGCCTCGCGCGGAGCGAGCACTACCGGCTGCGTCAGATCTACTGTCCGTCCGCTTACTACATCCGTACCGGTGGTGCAGTTACCTATCACTTCGCTGAAGCGCTCCATCTTCACTTCTTTTTCCTCGTCTGCGCCCGAGAGCATCACCAGCACGGTGTGTTCGCCGTCGGTCTGCGCGTATACGTATGTCTGCGTGCGGTCGTCGGGCGTGTAGTGAACAAGGTGTCCGTGCTTGATGGCCTCGCTCTTTCTGCGCCATTGCAGCAGAGCCGAGAGGTAATCCCATGCCTCGTTTTGCTCTTCCGTACGGCCTTCGCGGGTGAAAGCGTTCACTTCATCCTCTGCCCAGCCGCCCGGGAAGTCTGGACGTACTTCGCGTCTTACTTCATCATTGCGTTCTACAAGCTCCGTGCCATAATAGATCTGCGGGATGCCGCGGGTGGTGAGCAGCAAGGCCATACCCTGCTTGAATTTCCAGAGCGGGTCGCCCGTCTTCATGTAGCGGCTGATGTCGTGGTTGTCGAGGAAAACGAGCACGTTGTCCGGATTCGGAATCAGGAAATCCTGTGCCACGGTCTCATACATCTTGAAGAGGCCCGATTCGTAGCGCTCTTTGGCCGACGATGGGCGATGCATCTCTGCCTGCGAGGTGAAGCAGAAGTCGAAGTCCATTACCGTGGGCAGATACGTGTCTTTCTCGTGCATCCACGAGCCTGTCTGCCACCAGCCGGCTGCGCTGTTGCGCGGATACCAGCCTTCGCCTACGATATTGAAATCCGGATATTCGGCTTTCAGCTCCTTGCACCAGCGTGCCATGAAGTCGAAGTCGGCATAGGGGTAGGTGTCCATGCGTATGCCGTCGATGCGGCTGTATTCGATCCACCAGACGGAGTTCTGAATCAGGTAGGTAGCCAGGTGACGGTTGCGCTGATTGAGGTCGGGCATGCCGCGGGTGAACCATCCGTCTACCAGCACATCCTTTTCGCTCTGCGGGGCGTGCGGGTCGAGCAGGGTCCACTTGTAGTGTGTCGTGTTGAAATAGCCGTCGTTGCTGTCCTGCATACGGCGCCACATGCTACGCATGTCTGCCTGCGGGTTGCTTTGCATCTCAAGCGTCATCTGGCGCATGCTCTCTACTACCTTCGGCTGGTTAAACCAGTCGCTGTCGGGCATGTTGAGCATCCATGGATGGTTGCTGCCGCAGTGGTTGAAGCTCATGTCCATCCCACCCTTCAGGCCCTTTTCGTGGCTCTTGCGGATAAGGTCGCAGTATTCCTAGTTGCTGCCGAAGCGCGGGTCTACCTTATAGTAATCCGTCACTGAATAGCCGTGGCTCTGACCGCCTTTGTTATACTGCACGGGGTT
>JAGHUE010000085.1 GCA_018064985.1 Candidatus Colicola faecequi
ATATTTATATATATAATAGGAGTTTTTTCAAGTTAGTTGGTGGTCATATTTTCGATGTAATAATTGTAATTTGTGCAACGGAGAGAGAAAAAATGCATTAATTACAGTAATTACTGCGAAAATGGGGATAGGATTGTGCGTTTGTGCATGCTCAAAAAAGCATTAAAACGGCAAATTATTTGCATAATTAAAAAATTATGCGTAATTTTGCAGGCTATTGTGCGTATATGTGCGCATGAAACGGGCGCAAATCGCACGCAAAACGCGCGCAGGAGGCTCGGAATGGCACACAAAACCGGAAAATAAACAAGAAAACAAGATAAAAAATGAAAAGAACAGTAATCATCGACGCGCTTAAGAGCACCGCTTTCGGAGAGAAAATCTGCGTAAAGGGTTGGGTTCGCAGCCGTCGCGGAAACAAAAACGTTTCCTTCATCGCCCTCAATGACGGCAGCACCATCAAGAACATCCAGATTGTAGTTGATCTCCAGAAATTCAACGAAGATGAACTGAAGCCTATCACTACCGGCAGCTGCATCTGCTGCGAGGGTACGCTGGTAGAGAGCATGGGTCAGGGCCAGGCATCGGAAATTCAGGCAGACAGCCTGCACGTATACGGCACAGCCGATCCTGAGAAATATCCTCTTCAGAAGAAGGGTCTTTCGATGGAATACCTCCGCACGATAGCTCATCTGCGTCCGCGCACCAACACGTTCGGCGCAGTGCTCCGCATCCGCCACAACATGGCAATGGCCATCCATTCTTACTTCCATCAGCACGGCTATTTCTACTTCCATACTCCGCTGATCACGGCAAGCGACTGCGAAGGTGCCGGCCAGATGTTCCAGGTGACGACCAAGAACCTCTACAACCTGAAGAAGGACGATGAGGGCAAGATCGATTACTCGGACGATTTCTTCGGCAAGCAGGCTTCTCTGACCGTATCGGGTCAGCTGGAAGGCGAGCTCGGCGCAACGGCCCTGGGCAAGATCTACACGTTCGGTCCGACTTTCCGTGCTGAGAATTCCAACACTCCGCGCCACCTGGCCGAGTTCTGGATGATCGAGCCGGAAGTGGCATTCATGGACCTCGAGGAGCTCATGGAGCTTGAGGAGGACTTCATCAAGTATTGCGTACGCTGGGCATTGGACAACTGCCAGGACGACCTGCAGTTCCTCAACCAGTTTGTCGACAAGGGCCTTATTGCACGCCTCGAGAGCGTAGTGAACACGGAGTTCGTTCATCTGCCCTACACGAAGGGTATAGAGATTCTTCAGGAAGCAATCAAGAACGGCAAGAAGTTCGAGTTCCCGTGCGAATGGGGCGACGACCTGAGCTCGGAGCACGAGCGTTTCCTCGTAGAGGAATACTTCAAGAAGCCGGTAATCATGACGAACTATCCGAAGGCCATCAAGGCGTTCTACATGAAGATAGACGAGGCAGAATCGGGCTACGCAGGCAAGAGCGGCCAGACCGTACAAGGTACGGACGTGCTGTTCCCGCAGATCGGCGAGATCATCGGCGGTTCGGTTCGCGAAGAGAGCTACGACAAGCTCCTGGGCGAGATTGAAGCACGCCAGATTCCGATGAAGGACATGGAATGGTATCTCGACACCCGCCGCTTCGGCAGCTGCCCGCACGCCGGTTTCGGTCTGGGCTTCGAGCGTCTGATGCTGTTCGTAACGGGTATGCAGAACATCCGCGACGTAATCCCGTTCCCGCGCACCCCGAACAATTGCGAATTTTAAGACAGTCTGCCAATCTACAGACCATAGGAAACACACAGAACACAAGATATGAAGCAATTTTTTATCACCTTATGTGCAGTGATGCTGGCAACAGCAGGCATACAGGCACAGACTTCGCTCAAAGGTAAGGTCGTGGCCGAAGACGGCGGCGACCCTATCAGCGGAGCGACGATAACGCTGGCCGGGCAGGACATCTCTACCACGACCAATGCTTCCGGCGATTTCGCCCTCATCTATCTTGAAGCGATGGACGAGGAAGTGATTCTGGAAGCCGACGGCTACGTAGCCGACATTCTCATCATCAGCCTCGAGGACGGCAAAACGACCGATTTGGGCACTATCTCCCTCAAGCAGGACATCCAGAAAGAGATGAAGGATGAGATCGTGATGAACCTCTCTGAGGCCGAACTGAACGACGACGAAGGCAAATCGCAGTCGATGGCGAGCGGTTCGAGCGCCAGCCAGGACGTCTTCAACAACGCGTCTTCTTACGGCTGGAGCAGCGCACGCTACCGCGGCCGCGGCTACGACCAGACGACGGAGCTCACGTACATCAACGGCATCAACTTCAACAGCGCCGAGCGCGGTACGTTCTCTTACGCATCGATCGGCGGCCTGAATGACGCGAGCCGCAACAAGGAAGTGGTGAACGCACTCGAATCGTCGAACTTCTCGTTCGGCGGTCTCGGACAGGCAACGAACATCATGATGGACGCAACCCGCTACGCACAGGGTTGGAAAGTAGGTGTGGCAGCAGCCAACCGCAACTACAAGGCGCGTGTGACGGCCACTTACGCCAGCGGCTTGAGAGATAACGGTTGGGCATTCGTAGCACAGGTAGCTTACCGCTACAGTCCGGTAATCGCGAAGAACGTGATCGGTGCCGGTTCGGACTACAACTCGCTCGGCTATTTCTTCTCGGCCGAGAAGCGCTGGGGCGCCAATCATCGCCTCTCGCTGCTCACTTTCGGCGCACCGACCAAGCGCGGCCAGAGCGCAGCCGTAACGCAGGAAGTATACAACCTGGCCGGCTCAATCAACTACAACCCGTATTGGGGCTATCAGAACGGCAAGGCACGTAACTCACGCGAAGTCAAGTCGTTTGACCCGACGCTTATCGCATCGTATGATTGGAAGATCGACGAAAAGCAGCTCTTGAAAGTGGGCGTAGGTGTACACCACTCTCTTTACAGCAACTCGGCTCTGACCTTCTTCAACGCTCCAGACCCGCGTCCGGATTACTACCGCAATCTGCCTTCGGCATTGTGGGACGGCCAGATCGGTACGGACGGCAACTTCATCAAGGAAGACCTGAACGGCAAGCCGGTAGGCGTAGGCGGACATTACGGCGGTCAGCTCTTCGGCGGCTCTATTGACGCCAAGCAGTTCCGCCACCTGACCGATCTCTGGACATCGGGTGACCCGCGCACTACGCAGATCGACTGGGATGCTCTTTATGCGGCCAACTATGCCAACAACTACATCAATCCGGAAGGTCCGGCACGCTATATGGTAGAGCGCCGCCACAACGACATCGCCGAAGTGAGCGCCAATGCCCTCTATACCAATCAGAAAGTGGACCACCTGAAGATTATCGCAGGACTCGAGCTGAAAGAGTCGGCCGGCATTCACTACAAGACCGTAGATGACCTGCTGGGCGGCAATCAGTGGATTGACGTTGACCCGTTTGCCGACCGCGACATCAAGGAACTTGCCACCAACCTCGGCCTGACCCAGGCAGACATCGAGAATGTCCGCCAGAACGACATTGCCCACCGCGACGCACGCGTCGTGACCGGCGATAAGTTCGGCTACGACTATCAGATCAACATGTTCAACGCCAAGATCTGGGCGCAGAACGAGTGGAGCTGGAACGAGGTGGACTTCTACTACGGCCTGCAGGTGGCTCTCTCGGAGTTTGACCGCACCTCTTCGATGGTGAACGGCCGCGCATGGTATTTGGCCAACATCAATCCGCAGAAGGCTTTCTACTACCTCGGCACGCAGTCGGAGCAGATCATGAAGGGCCAGTACGGCGGTTCGTACAAGGGCTACAGCCACTTCTTCGTAGACCCGTCGGTAAAACTGGGCGCTACGTACAAGATCGACGGCCATAACAAGCTGAAAGTGAACGCAATGGCTCAGACTGCCGCTCCGCTCGCAAGAGACGCATATGTTTCATCCCGCGTACATGACCGCGTAACGGACAATATTTACCGCCACGACCGCGCGAAGAGCCTTCAGGACTACTATGCAGCATCGGAGAAGCGCGTAAGCTACGACCTCACCTATGAGTTCAACTACCCGATTGTCCGCGGCCGCATCACCGCTTACCAGACGCACTTCTGGGACGCATCGGAGCTCAACGGCTACTATGACGACGAGGCAAGAACGTTTGTCAATCAGGCTATTACGGACATTGACCGCGTTCACCGCGGTATTGAGGCAGCAGCAGCTATCAAGCTCGGCTCAATGTTTACGTTGACCCCGTTTGTAGCAGTAGGCGACTTCCATTATACGAGCAACGCGCTCGCAGTGACCTCCGCCGAGAACGGTATGGCACTGACAGAATCTGCCAGCGGCAACATCTTCGAGCTGACCGACTCAGTAATGATCAAAGGGCTGAAGGTGGCTACCGGTCCGCAGGTAAATGCATCGCTCAAACTCTCGTTCTTCCACTCGAAGATGTGGTTTGCCGACATTACCCTCTCATACTTCGACAAGAACTATCTCGACTACGCACCGGCTCGCCGCATGCAGGGTCTGTACACCGGCAAACGCGCAGACGGAACGGCAGTAAACGGCTGGTATGGCGACAATTACAGCAATGCCATCAAGAAGAACGAAGCAGGTGAAGTGATGTACGACAAGAACGGTCTGCCCGAGCTCAAGTATCCCTACAGCCTCCTTTCGCGCCAGGAATCGCTTGTATCGAACAAGGTATGGAACCGCTTCATGATTGACGCTTCGGTAGGTAAACTGATCTACCTGAAGAACAAGCAGTCGCTTTCCATCAACCTCTCGGTAAGCAACCTCACGAACAACACCAACTTCAAGACGGGCGGCTACCAGCAGGCACGTCTGCCGCGTCAGACCCGCCAGGGTGTAGCCAACCGCGAGAACTCGGTAATCTCGCCCAACGCTTGGAAATTCCCGGCCAAGTATTACTACGCATGGGGAACGAACTTCTTCCTCAACGCAACGTATAAATTCTAAAATCGGATGGCAATGAAAAAACTACATATCATTCTCTCCATTGCAGCTATTGCAGTAATGGCAGCCTGCACGCCGGAGCCTATCAGCGAGGAGTCGGCCTTCCTCACGGAGGAGGCCATCAGCAACCTCATTGCAGCAGACGGCGGCAAGCTCTACACGCTCGATGAGCTTCTCGACAAATACATGACCGAGAAAGGCAACTACCTGAGCGACACCTCTCTCTACCGCACCCGCGCCAACAACGGCGATGCCACCTGGCTCTTTGCAATAGACACCCTTCCCTCGACGGGCAACGGCATTTACGTACGCGGACGCGTGACGACCGACGACTACGGCGGCAACTTCTACAAGTCGCTCTGCATCCAGCAGATCGTAGGCGGCAAGCAACAGGCCATCCGCATCAGTGTAGACGCATCCAGCGTATCGGGCGTTTATCCGCTCGGTCAGGAGATTCTGATCCGCTGCAACGGCCTGGCAATCGGCCGATATGCCGATCAACCGCAGCTCTGCGTTCCTTCGTACAATAACAACAACTACGCGAACAACGCCGAGCAGAAAATCGGTTGGGCTCCCGGCCGCATTCCCTGGGCACAGTTCCAGGAAGCCACTCACCGCATCGGCAAGCCCGACATGAGCGCCCTCGTTTACGACGAGATGACCATTGCTGATTTCCAGAATGTCAACAACGAAGACGCAATGCGCAAACTCGACGCGCACCTCGTTGTGCTGAAGGATGTATGGTTCACAGGCGAATATGAGAACAACGGAAGTTTCTCGAAGCTCTCAACCGGCGACCCGGAGGACGACACCAATGCCAATGTATTTGCGCCGACCACCGAGAACATCGGTTATCCGCAGAGCCGCGTGATTACCGACGGCCGGAACAAGACGCTGGTAAGCAACTCGGAATACTGCAAGTTCGCCGCATTCTACATCCCGGGCGCTGACGCCAACGGCGTAGAGAACTGCCCGAAGTACAAAGGTACGGTGATGGGTATTCTCGGCCAATATCGCGACAATGCACGCTATGCGCATGATCAGTACGACTGGTCGATTTCTATCCGCGACATCGAGACTTCCACTCATAAGGGCGTTTGCAACGACGTGCAGATGGTCAACATCGAGACCGGTGAGAAGTGGGAGCCGCGCGAATATGGCGTAAGCTACAAATAACAGATTCCTGTTGCTCGCATGAACTATCTCGACATTATCATCCTGCTGCCCATCGCCTACGGCGTTATTCGCGGCTTTATGCACGGCTTCGTAAGGGAGCTGACCGCTATTGTGGCCGTGATTGCAGGTATTGTATCCGCCAAGATTTGGGCGCCTCAGTTTGCGGCCAAGATTATGACCGTATTGAGTGTGCCCGAATGGTTGGGGCAGTCATTGGCTTATCTGCTGCTGTTCGTAGGTGTAACGCTGCTGTTCAAGGTAGTGGCCAAGGTAGTACAGCGGTTTCTCCGCGCTATTTCGCTCGGTTGGCTCGACAAACTGGCCGGCGGACTCTTCGGCGGAGCCAAATGGGCGCTGATCCTTTCTGTAGTGCTCAATATGCTCATTATCCCGGAGCAGTACGTGAAGATTATCAAAGACGAAGCAAAAGAGACTTCGAAGCTCTACAAACCCACCATGCTCATTGCCTCCACTTCGTGGGAGAAAATGCAGGTTTACCTGCCAGAACTGCCGACGAAAAAAGACAATGCCGAGGATTAAAGCATGCGCTATTATCTGTCATTAGGAAGCAATCTGGGCGAGCGCGAACAGACGCTCGACAAAGCAACGGAAATGCTGCAGCAATCAGCCGGACGCGTAATTGCGCGTTCGGCTTTCTACTACTCCGCCCCTTGGGGTTTTGCATCGGAGAACGGATTCTGCAACCTGTGTCTGAGCATAGAAAGCGAGCTGGAGCCTCGGGAGATGCTTCGCGCGACACAATCTATAGAACGCGCGCTCGGGCGCACGCATAAGACGAAAACCGATGCTCAGCATCTGCCGATTGAAGGGTATTCCGACAGACTGATCGATATAGACATTCTGGAGGCTTACAGAGGAGAAGAACCCGTATACATACGAACGAAAACACTCACCCTTCCCCACCCGCTGATGCAAGAGCGGGATTTTGTAATGATTCCGTTGCGGGAGATTCGGGAGAAAGAATAATGCAGGTTTACGGTTTTGCCGGTTAGCGGTTTATCGGTTTAGCGGTTTAGCGGTTTAGCGGTTTTGCGGTTTAGCGGTTTTGCAGTTTTGCAGTTTTGCAGTTTTGCAGAATTGCATTACTGCACAAATCAAAGACTGAAAACTGACGGACAGACAGACAGATAAAAAAATAAAAGGCAACTCGAGCGAGTTGCCTTTTATTGTAATGCTTAGCGACGACCGCCGCCACCACCTCCGCGGCTCGAAGAAGAGCCACCGGCGGAGCTACCGCCTCCGCGGCTGCCACCGCCATAGGAGCCTCCACCGTAGGAGCCACCACCGCGGCTGGACGAACCGCCATAGGAACCTCCACCGTAGGAGCTTGAGCTGCGGGTAGAAGTGCCGCCGCTATAGGAGCTCGTGCGAGCAGGAGCGGGAGCGCTGGAGCGGGTTGCAGAAGAGGAGCTGCTGCGGTTGACAGTCGGAGCCTGCGTGCGGGTTGCGCTCTGAGTCGTAGACGGACGGCTGACCGTTGCAGAAGAGCTGCGGGTTGCAGCCGGAGCGCTGCCGCGGTTGACTGTTGCAGACTGGGTTGCACCACGGTTGACAGTTGCAGCAGTGCCTGCGCGGTTAACGGTTGCAGACTGAGTTGCGCCACGGTTGACGGTAGAAGTCTGCGAGCGGTTAGCGGTTGCAGAGGAAGCCGTACGGCTGCCCGTCTGTGCTGCAGCGCGGTTGTCGGACGAAACTGCGCGACTGCCGGAAGCAGTAGCAGAACGGCTGACTGCGTTGGTTTGCGCTACGCGGGTGTTCTGGCTGCCGTAGGTGCGGTCGAAACCTGCAGCGGAACGGCTTGCAGAACCTGCTGCACCGGATACCTGACGGCTGTTGCCGGCAGCAGCCGTGCGGCTGGGAGCACCCATGGTGCGAGAGTTGGCCTGGAGATCGCGAGCGTTGGAAACACTACGTCCGCTTACACCCATAGCACTTGCGTTGCGGGAGCTGAAGCTCTGCTCCGGATGACGGGAAGCATAGTCGCGACGGCTGTTGGTGCTTGCGCCATACATTGCATGATAACCGGGAGCGGCATAATGCGGATGGTTGTAGGAGCAGTAGTGGTGGTGATGGTGATAGCCATAGATGTGGTGCCAGTAGTCATGGCAAGCCCAGCAGGTGTAGGGATGATACCAGTGAGGCCAATATCCCCAATACCACATGGAATTCCAGCAATACCAGAGAGGATCGTAGTAATACCAATGGTAGATGTAGGGCTGGGTGTAATAAACCGGCTCAATAATATAGTTGACGCCATAGATGTACTCGTCGCCAATCACCTGAGTGGTGATCTGGTTGGTGACTTCATCGCGCTCGGTGTAGATAGTAGCGATGTCCTGGTAGATGTCTTTAGCCAGGATAGCCTGAATGAGCACAAGGTGCTTGTTGCCTTCAGCCTGTTCAACTACGCGAAGATAGTCGACCATACCATCGCCATTGAGGTCGAGGTTGGAGATGCGGCTCTCTTCCGAGTTGAGCGCCTGCTCAAATTCTTCAAGGTTCTTCGACTCGCCGAACAGCGTGGCAACGGCTTTCAAATCGAGGTTGGCCGAGATGTCGGCGTTGTTAGCTGTTACGGTAATCGTTTCATCTGCACGGGCAGACCATCCGAGAGCCATCAGAAGACTCATCAGGATAAGCGTAAAACGTGTTTTCATAATTTACCGAATTTTTATGTTGTTGATATTAATATTCTTTTGCAAGAAGAGTGACAATTAGCATGCCAAATAGTATTACACACGCGCAAAAAGAAGGATTTTTGCGAAAAATAGTAGCAAAATGCCCATTCAGGCGGTCTTTTTGCGGAATTTAGGCATCTTAGGCAAGCGCGCCTTGAGCGAACGGAAGAAACGGAAGACAGGTCCGTAAACCGGCTTGAGACGGCGGATGTAGGGCTTGAGGAAGATGAAGATCCGATGGAGATACGGACGCATCTTGCGGAGGAGGTTGTCCCACATCTTGGCCCAGGCTTCGGGGTTGAAGAGGGCGGAGTCATGCGTAGCTTTGTAGGTAAGGAAAATACCGATCGGCAGGAGGACGAAGCTGGACAGCCACATGCCCGCCCAACAGGGCCAGAGCGCTTCGCGTGCCATTTTGTAGCCCGTGTTGTCGATGATGTAATAGATGATGAACATCACGACGCTTATCACCACAGGGGCACCCATGCCGCCTTTCCGGATGATCGCTCCGAGCGGGGCGCCGATGAAGAAGAAGATGAGACAGGCGAAAGCAAGGGTGAACTTTCGGTAGAGCTCCACTTCGTGCTTGCGGACGTAGCGCTTGAACTCGTCGAGCATGATGGCATTGTATTCGAACTGGTCGGACTGCGCTTTCGCTTTGTCCATAGCAGCCTGCATGGCGGACTGCTTCTTGGCCTGGGTGAGCGAAGCGTAGAGGGAGTCAATGTCGTGCGTCTCGCGCTGACCTTCCTCCAAAGGAGGAAGCACCTGGGTGCTCTTGTGGTCGCGGCCGAAGTATTTGGAATTGATCATGTCGCGACTCTGCTCGGCACTACGCTCGTGGGCGAGCACCTGTACGGAGTCAATCGACTGGATGAGCTGAGTAACGTTTTTGGCTACGTGCTGATCGGCCAGAATGGACT
>JAGHUE010000063.1 GCA_018064985.1 Candidatus Colicola faecequi
GTCCTCAAAGCCAAGCGCGGACAGTCGGTCAAGCCCGGCGTGATCTCCATGCTGCTCAAGCGATGGCGCGACACCGGCCGAATAGAGCGAACGGGCAAGGGACGCTTCCGCAAGCTATAAAATCAACGACTCCCTGTGGCGGCTGTGCCGCCCGGGGAAAAAATCAATAAATCAACAATTCAATGAAGTTAATGAGTTCAGACGTAAAAAAAGACAAAAAAATTCAAGGCAACTATTGCACATATCACAAAAAATTTATACCTTTGCAGCAGAAAAAGTAAAAGTAACCGGCTGTGGCCGGAATTAGTGTAGTAGTAATAGTATGACCAATGAATTGATTTCCCACGTTATGGACGTGGAGCGAGGTGCTGTTTTGCTGACAAGCCTCGGATGTATTGCCAGTTTCGCTTTTAAGATGGACAGCGTTGACCGCTGCAGAAGAGACCACGTGTTGCGTGGCCTCATGATTGTGTTGCTTGCCTGGGTGTTCATCAACGGTATCTACCAGTCGCTCGCCTGGTGGCCCGACATCTACAACGACCCCATCGTCCGTCGCACGCTCGTTCAGCTCGACATGATCACCTTTCCCCTCGGATGCCTCATGCTCACGGCCCTCACCCGCCGCAAGCGCATCACCACCGAGCAGTGTATCCGCCATCTGGCGCCTTTCGTTGCGCTCGTAGTGATGGCCATCTTCTGGCAATCGCCTCTCTTCAGCATCGTCAGCAACGTTTTCCTCGTTATCTACTTGAGCGTGATGACATATCTCTTCTGGAGAGCCTGCCTTGTTTACAACGAATACGTCCGCAACGAGTTCTCCGACTTCTACGGCCGAAGCACCCGTTGGGTAGGCAGCACCGTCATCACAACGCTCTGTATAACAGCCGTTTGGGCCGCCTACACCACTTGGCACATTCCCCTGCTCGGCATCTTCTACAGCGGCATGAAATGCATCCTCTGGCTCTACATCACCCACCAGGTGCATCGCGTGCTTTCCGTGCGTGAGACCACCCGCGAGAGCGCTGAGGTTCACAATCGGGAACTCGTAAAAGAGTCGGAAATGGCCGAACAGACAGAAATCATCCCCACGGCCGAAGAAGCCGCTGCTACAGCCGCCCCGAGCCGCGACCCGAGCGCCATCTTCGAGCAGCGCCTGAAGACCATCTGCGAAGACGGTAAGCTCTTCACTACCGAAGACCTCACCCGCGAGGAGCTGGCCCGCGAGATGATGGTAAACCACACCTACCTCACCAAGATGCTCAAGCAGACCCGCGGCAAGTCGTTCTACGAGTACATCAACGGTCTCCGTATGGATTATGCCGGGCAGCTCCTTCACGACAGCTCCTTCCCGCTCGATGCCATTCCGCTCGAGGTGGGCTACAAGCACAAGAGCACCTACTACCGCGTCTTTGCCGAGCACTACGGCTGCACCCCGCTCGAATACCGCACCCGAGCCACCGGCTCCGAGCGGCAAGCGGATCAAAACGCATAAGCACAAGAAAGCCGGACCTCTTTTGAGATCCGGCTTTCTTTATGCCACTCCGCGGCAGCAGCTGCCAACGGCTTTCCGCATTCTTATTTTTTCTTCTTGGCCTGCTTCTCGAGGAGCTCTGGCAGGTAGGTGTCGCGAAGATAAGCGTAGTCCGGATAGCGCTGCAGAAGCTTCTTGGCAAGGCTAACCGCCTTGTCCACATTACCGAGCTTCTCCTCGCACTGGATGCTGCAGAGGCGAGCCGACAGGTAGTTCCAGTTGTTGACCGTATCGCCCTTCTGTTCGTAGATCTTCTGTGCTTTGTAGAAATAGCCGAGCGCACGACGCTTATTACCGCCGAAAGCTTTGGGCGCATAGAAATCCACGTTGCCCTTGAGCGTCAGCACATACGGATTGAGCGAATCGAGCTCGTAAGCCTCCTTGATCTTGTTGAACGACTCCAGGCCGTAGGAGATAAACTTCGCCTTGTTCATCAGCGCTTTGTATGCAGCGCAGGAGCTCTCGTAATCCAGCACGGTAGCTTTGGGCAGAACACCTTTCAGCGCAGCTATATGCTTCTCGAAATCCTGCAGATGCTTCTCCGCATCGGGCGCTTTCTCGTCGATAGCCGTAGCCACATAGCCGTATTCGTAGTTGATATAGCGCATCTTCTCTTTGTTGGAGAGCTTATCGAAGTTGTGGGCATGGATATACTTGTCCCACGTTTTCATATCGGTAGCGAGATAAGCGCGGAAGAGATCGGCATCGGAATACTGCGCCATCGAGAGCATTCCGCTCATGAGGAATGCAAAGAATATGGTAATGCGAAGTTTCATCTATAATATATAAATAAGGTGTCCGTCCGGGCACTATGCTCCGGCACGGCTTACGATTTTCAAAAATTGTGCCACAAGGCACCTTGTTCTTAAAAAAAGGAACCCGTATCATAAGAAACGGATTCCTTTTTTCTCCATACCCGATCAGCGCTCAGCAGCGGCATCTCGGGGATGTGTATGCGTTATTTAGATTGCACCCTTCTCGAGCTTGAGGGTATGAGTAGGCTGATCGCAAACCTCGGTCGGACCGTAATACTGAATCGGGCCCGGATAGATGTAAGAGGTGTTGGCATCTGCCCACTCTTCGCGATGAGCTGCGAAGTACTTGAACGGAGCACCGTTGAGGTCAACGAGCGCCTTCTGGATAACCGGCTTCATCTTACCGTGACGCTTCTCCATATTCATCATCATGGTGATAGGTACACCACCTGCAATCCAATCGGCAGCAGGAGCAGTAAGGTTCTGAACGAGCGACATGTAGCCGGTCTTGCCGTTAGCGATGAGCCAGGTAGCGGTTACGCCGATCGAGTAGCAGTAGTCAGCATCGAAGTTGGAAGGGATGGCGCAACGGCCTTCGTAGCCGAAGAAGTGGTTGAGCGCATTGAATTTGCCCTTGTAGGTGCCTTCTGCCTTGAGAACAGCGAGCTTCTTGGCAACCATTTCGATGAGGAGCTTCTCGGTTTCGATCTGAGAAACCATCACGTTGCCGTGAGGATCGCGGTCGAGCATGAGCTGACGAGCAATGCCCTTCGGCAGATCACGGAATACAGCGCAGCTCTCTGCAGAGAGGCAAGCCTTTACGAACTGACGCTTCTCGTCGTCCGTAGCAAGAGCGTTGAACTCTTCCTGATGAGCAGCGAGGAGATCGTTGAGCTCGGAGATGAGCTTCTTCATTGCCGGGATGAACTCGATGAGGCCTTCCGGAATAAGAACGGTACCGAAGTTGAGACCGGCTTCTGCGCGAGCAACGATTACCTTAACGATCTGGTCAACAACATCGTTGAGAGTCTGGTTTTCAGCCTCCACTTCCTCGGAGATGAGGCAAACGTTCGGCTGTGCCTGGAGTGCGCACTCGAGAGCGATATGCGAAGCAGAGCGGCCCATGAGGCGGATGAAGTGCCAGTATTTCTTAGCGGAATTAGCATCGCGCTGGATGTTGCCGATAAGCTCGGAGAAGACCTTGCAAGCGGTATCAAAACCGAAGGAAGTCTGGATCTTGCTGTTCTTGAGGTCGCCGTCGATGGTCTTCTGGCAACCGATTACCTGGATGCCGGTATTCTTCTGGAGATAGTATTCTGCGAGCACGCAAGCGTTGGTGTTGGAGTCGTCGCCACCGATGATGACAACAGCCTTGATACCGAGTTCCTTGCAGATTTCGATACCCTTGTCGAACTGCCAGGTTTCCTCGAGCTTCGTACGGCCGGAACCGATGATGTCGAAGCCGCCGGTGTTGCGGTAGTCGTCGATGATGTCGCCGGTGAGCTCAATATACTTGTGCTCGATAAGGCCGCTCGGGCCGCCGAGGAAGCCGTAGAGCTTGTTGGCCGGGTTGAGGTTCTTCAGACCGTCGTAGAGGCCGGAGATAACGTTGTGACCGCCAGGAGCCTGACCGCCGGAGAGGATTACACCTACGTTCATCTGCTCGTAGGCCTTCTTCTCGCCTTTTACCATCTTGAGAACAGGCATGCCGTAAGTGTTCGGGAAGAGTGCTTTGATGTCTTCCTGATCGGCAACCGACTGAGTGAGTTCGCCATTCTCAAGAGCTACATTACCCTGGAGAGCGAACGGCAGCTTCGGCTGATAGCTGGAGCGTGCAATTTGGAGTGGACTTTTCTGCATATTATTGAGATTTTGAAAAATTAGCATATTTGCGCTACAAAATTACATAAATTCCGTCAAATACACAAGAAAAAACTATTTTTCTTGCCATTTGCCATCTTGTCTTATCAAATTGATGAGCTGTTCGACCGCTTCTTCCTGCGGAATATTCTTCATTACGCACTCTTTCTGGCGGTAGAGTGAGATCTTTCCGCGTGCAGCACCCACATAGCCGTAATCGGCATCGGCCATTTCGCCCGGACCGTTTACAATGCAACCCATTACGGCAATCTTGAGGCCCTTGAGATGACCGGTTGCCTCACGGATCTCGCGGATAACTTCTTCTATTTTGAAGAGCGTGCGGCCGCAGGACGGGCAGCTCACATACTCGGTCTTATAGCGGATGAGGCCGGCAGCCTGCATGATATCCTTCACGAGCCGATCGAGATCAGCCAACGGGAAATGCGGATCGGCTATGGTCAGCAGGCAGCCCGGATGCTCCCACAGAAGACGTCCGCATTCGGCAGCAGCCTGCAGCTGGAGAAGCGACCAATCGGCTTGCGGGGAAGAGCAAGAAAGTCGCATGGAAGTCGCATCAAAGTCCACACCCACCCCTTTGTAACGAACCGACTCCGAATCGGCAAAATAATCGCGAAGCGCACGGGCAACAGGGATCTCCGCTTCGGGGGCTTCCGAGAGGCTGACGCGAATGGTGTCCCCCACTCCTTCTGCCAGCAAAGCACCAATACCGACAGCCGATTTGATGCGGCCGTCCTCACCTTCGCCGGCCTCCGTCACACCCAAGTGAATCGGGAAAGCCATTCCTTCTTTCTGCATCTCGCTTACGAGCAGGCGGACGGTAGTAACCATAATACGGGTGTTGCTGGCCTTGATGGAGAGCACGATGTCTTCGAAATGTTCACTTACAGCCACACGGAGGAATTCCATACACGACTCCACCATTCCGGCAGGCGTATCGCCATAGCGCGACATGATGCGGTCGGAGAGCGAGCCGTGGTTCACACCGATACGGATGGCCGTATGATGCGCCTTGCAGATATTGAGCAACTGCATGAAGCGTTCGCGAAGTCGCTGAAGCTCAGCAGCATACTCCTCGTCGGTATAATCGATTATCTCGAACTTGCGGGCCGGATCGATATAGTTGCCCGGATTTACGCGCACCTTCTCCACATACTGAGCAGCCACGTCGGCTACAGCCGGGTTGAAATGGATATCCGCCACAAGAGGGAAAGCCCCTTCCCCTAAATGGGCAGGAGAATGTAAGCGAGAGTGTATCTCGCGGAGCGATTCTGCTTCACGCTTGCCCTGGGTGGTATAACGAAGCAACTCCGAACCCGCTTCAAAGCAACGCTCGGCCTGAGCCACGGAGCCCTCGATGTCGTTGGTATCGGTATTGGACATCGTCTGAATACGGAATGGCGCATCAGAACCGATAGTGAGACCGCCCACAAGCGCGGTGGACG
>JAGHUE010000140.1 GCA_018064985.1 Candidatus Colicola faecequi
GGAGCAGCCAACTGAGCGCACTCGGGCAAATTACCCCAGCCCCAAACATCGTCAAAAACATCCGTTTCAGTATCACGGATGAAGAAGCCCATACGGAGAGGTTCCAGCAGACCAGGCTCCTCTGCGATATCGCCGAGGTAGAGATATTGCATATTCGGGAACTTCTCCTTGAGGAGCAACCATGCAGCCTGCTCGTCGTCATCACCGTTTGCCATCAGTTGGTCAACGGTAGGATAGAGGGATAAATAAGCGTTCTTTGTCTTACCCATGAGCATGCTTGCCTCAACGGGGAGAGACATACCATCCTTATTTACACCCTGTACCTGAGCCACCCATTTTTCGCCATAGGCAGCCGGGAACTCAAAGTGGGTTTCGGTAACATTATCTTTGTTCTTCTCGCAGCGAAGGAACTTGTCCTTTTTGTCATAGACATTAACGGTGAGCTCATAGCTGTCAGCAGTAGCTATAGGAGACCAAGAGATAACTGCGGTATTGGTACCGTCTGCGTTCTCTACCTGCGAAACCGTCAGGTCGGTTACTTTACCTGCACCACCACGGGTGTAAGTAAATACAGTACCGAGCGACATAACGCCGTCCAGCATATCCTTCTTGGTGCAGTACTTGAATACAATTTCGTATTCCTGCTGGGTCTCGGTGCTCTCGATAACGAACTTATTCTTGTATTCCGTGTCCGGAGTCATCTTCTCGCGCTGCGAACCATCCACATAGTACGCATAGCACATGTAGAGTGTCGTATCTTTCGGGGCTTCCCAAGTGATGGTATAGGTGTTACCCTCGACATTCTCATGGAAGAGAGAACGATCGGGAGCACTTATCTGCATGGGCTGAACATCATACGGATTCTGCTGGCAGGCTACCATCAATAAGGTAGCCGCCAGGATAAATACATTAAATATTATCTTTTTCATAACAATTTACAAATTTACAAATTTACAAATTGATTAATAACCCTTGTTCTGCTCGTAGAGACCAGGAACGTACAGCATTTGGTTGCTGGGAACGGGCCAATATTCGTTCTTGCCGGAATTAAAGAATGCCTCGCGCTGGTAGTACTCAGCATAAGCCTGATTCTGTTCCTCCATTTCGTCGTCCTCGTAGGTATAGACGGGCTTCTCTTTGAAGAAGTTGTTCAGCGTGGTAGAGCACATACCCCAACGACGCAGATCGAAGAAGCGACGCCCCTCCATAGCGAGCTCTACACGACGCTCGTTACGCAGAGCCTTGCGCGCCTCGTCCTTCGAGAGACCACTGTAGGTGTTCAGGCTACCTACCTGAGCAGCTGCATAGCCAATGTGCTTAGTAACAGATGCGTTAGCACGAGTACGAAGTTTGTTGATCAGCGCCACGCCCTCATTGATGTCTTTCCCCGACTCAATATATGCTTCAGCAGCCATCAGCAGCACCTCAGCATAACGGATGACATAGTCGTTCTGAGCAAATGCCTGCCATGTGTCCTCTACCCAAACATCACCCTTTGAGCGCTGGGTAACCTCCTTCATCGAGCAGTAGAAACCGAAGTCAGATGGGGTACGAGAGTTTTTCCAAGTAAGCGTCCACTCCGGCTCATACTTATACGGATAGGTAGGCATACCAACGGTGTGGAACAGACGCGGGTCATACTTATAGGTAGTAATCTCACCTTGTCTGAGAATCTCGTTATAGTCGCCCAGTGACGGATCGAGAGGAGCACCGTTGTTATCCAGACGGAATGCGTTCACCAAGTTCTGAGTCGGCTTGTGGAAGTCCCAGCCCTTCGACCAGATACCCCAAACACCATTCAGCGTGTTAGACCAGTTAGCACGACCAACGTTGGTATTATCAATATTGTTGAGCGAGTGCTGTACAGCGAAGATACTCTCTTTCGAGTTGCGGAACTCGGGCAGGAATACGTCACCATAGTCCTCCAACAAATCATAGGTAGAACCATCAATGATATCCTTCGTATAAACAATAACGGAATCAAGATAAGCCTTGTTAATCTCTACATTAGGATAGTTGGTAGCCTCATAACCGTCACCGTATGCGATATCGAGGTAGCACTTAGCCACATAAGCAGCTGCTGCGTCCTTATGAGCAAGCGTCCAACCCGGAGCTTTAGCAGGGAGGTGATTATAACCGTACTTGAAGTCATCAATCACCTTAAGCATCAGCTGCTCATGGGTAAACTCGGTGTTGCTAATGGTCTCGTGCATATTATTCTTAGCATCCTCCATTCCAATCCAGGGCACCTGGTAGAATACAGAGATAAGCTTATAGTAAAAATGCGCACGGAGGAAGAGCGCTTCTGCTCGCATTTGCTCCTGACGAACAGGATCCAAATTCGTAGCCGACTCAATGGCATCCAACGCGCGGTTGCAGCGCGAGATGGCAAAGAATAAGCGATACCAGAGTGCATCCAGATGGCCATGAGCAGCATTGACAGTGAACACCTCAATAGAGTGATACTGGGTATCTCCCAGACCACCACCGCCCATCATGCAGTCGTCGGATGTCATGTCACCATAAGGCCAAAGATTAAATGGCCATTCGAACCAGTCGTTGCCGAGCATTGCATAGGCAGCGTTCAAGACTTTTTCAGGCTCGGAATAAGCCGTTTCCTGATCCAGGATTCCCTGCGGTTTCACATCCAGAAAATCGTCGCAGGACGCCAAGCTAAGCGCAAGCAGCAAGGCAGGAAGTATTTTATAAAGCTTTTTCATTTTTTTCAAGATTTAGAAACCAAATTGCATACCGAAGCTAAAGGAAGTAGGCAGAGGATAAGCATAACCACCGTTTTCAGGGTCAGTACAAGTGAGCGACTTCGATTTGATGGTAGCTACGTTGTCAGCAGCAAAGTACACGCGAGCGTGCTCCATGTGCATCTTCTCGAGTTCCTTCTTCTGGAACGAATAGCCAACCTGCAGCTTGCGGAGCTTGCCGTACGAACCATTCTCTACGTAGTAGGACGAAGGAGCCTTACCGCTATCGTCGTTACCGGTAGTCAGAGCCGGGATAGTAGAAGTCGAGTTGGCGGGAGTCCAAGCATTCAGAAGGCGAGAACCCTTGTTGGAGCCCGGGTCGGTGGTGGACCAGAAGTCGGTCTGGAACTTTTGATCGTTCCATACCTGAACGCCGGCAACACCCTGCCAGAACATTGTGAACTCGAAGCCCTTATAACCAAGTTCGAAGTTCAAACCCCAGCTTGCCTTCGGTTCCGGACTGAAGATCCAAGTCTGGTCTTTCTCGTCGATACGACCATCACCATTGAGGTCAACGAACTTCAGACCACCCAGGCGAGCGGTATTCTGACCGCTGGCGAGTACCTCTTCCTGTGTGGTGAACAGGCCGTCAGCGACATAACCGATGCGGCTGCCCCAAGGCTGACCACTAGTTACGTAGTCATCGGTGACGGTGTGGGTGTAAGAGTTCTTTTGAGCCTCCGGCAGATAGGTTACGCGTGAGCGGTAGAAGTCGAGGTTCCCCATGATGTCGATGCTAAGGCCCGACTTGGTAACGGTGCGATAACCGAGAACGAATTCCATACCACGAATACGCTGCGAAGGACCATTAGTCCAGCGAGCATCAACACCTTCACCTACAGCACCGAGACCAGCGCAACGTACGAGCATGTCTTTTACATCTTTTTGATACCAGTCGATGGTTCCGTACAAGCTATTGTGCAGGAAAGCGAAGTCAATACCGGCATTACCTTGGTAGGTGCTCTCCCACTTCAGGTTGGGGTTAGCAGGCTGAGTAGCGATATAGCCACCCTGGAATACGCCAGGAGCAATCTCGTAAGCAGTAGCAGTCTCACGGTTGGGACCATAGTTTTCAGCATAGATACCGAAGCGCGCGGTGTTCCAAATATCTTGGTTACCGTTGATACCCCAGCTACCGCGGAACTTGAAGTCGTCCAGCCAGTTCAGTTCAATGTCACGCGACAAGCGGTAACCGAGCTGAGCAGATGGGAAATGACCGAATTTGTTGTTCTCACCGAAGCGGCTCGAACCGTCGTGACGGATAGTAAAACTTGCAAGAATGCGGTCGTCCCAGTTGTAGTCAATCTTCTCGAAGAAAGACACCAAACGAGAGGCCTCGCCCTTACCATTGACAAACATCTTGCCGGTACCAGAATCAAGCCACATGTAGTCGTAGTTCTCAACGGAGTAATCCTCGCGCTTACCCCAGTGCTGGTCGTATTGGTCGCCATGAAGCTCCAAACCTGCGAGACCGGTGAGGTGGTGATTCTTCTCCTTGCCCAGGTCGCAGTTGTACTGTGCTGTGGTTGACCAGGTGTAAGCAAAGCTGTTTCTCGACTCTTGAGTAGCATAGGTATCCAAGCTGTGGAGAACGTCCGAATCCCAAGACTTCTTGATAGAACGCAGGCGGAAGTTCTCGTACTCAACACCGATGTTCGAGCGAATCAAGAGACCCTCGACCGGGGTGAGGTTTACGAATGCGTTACCGAAGATACGCCATCTCTTACCCATATTATCCTTATTATAGTAGAGTTCGCGCATCGGGTTCTGACGGTCAGACATACCGCATACAGGGCCGCCAAACTGCGGAGCCTTGCCATTGCTGCCATCGCGCCATGCACCGGTCTCAGGATCAATCTCATATACAGGGATGATACTTGCAATCTTGAGTGCATTCTCCATCGGATAGCAGTTCACATCGTTCGAGTAGCTGAAACTAACGTTCTCACCAACGGTGATCCACTTGGCGATGTTGAAGGATGTGTTCACACGACCGGTGAGGTTCTCATACTCGGTGTGCTTGAGGATACCGTCGGCCTTCTTGTAAGCAAAGCTGAAGAGCTGGCTGGACTTGTCGTTAGCGCGACTGATAGAGGCGTCGTAGCTCTGAATCAGACCGGTACGGCTGATTTCGTCCAACCAATCGGTATTGCAGAAAGGCATGGTCTGCTTCTCGTTGATGAACTTGCCCCCGCCGAATGCGCCGGCAGCAATGTAGTCCTCGTAAGTCCCTGTCGCAGGGTTATATACGTGGATAGGGAACCCACCGGCCACAGCGGTACCAGAAGGATAGAGCCCCACACCGTAGTTACGTGCATAAGTACTGATGTCCTTACCATCGTTGAGAGCTGCCTGCACCATAGCGGTAGTATAGCCCGGAGTGTCGAGCAACTTCATCTTGCTCTGGCCGCTATAAATCTGAGCAGTCAGACCAAGGTTGAAGTCAACATTGATCTTGTCGTTCTTCTTACCCTTCTTGGTGGTGATGACGATGACACCGTTGGCAGCACGGCTACCATAGATAGAGGCCGAAGCGGCGTCTTTGAGCACCTGCATGGACTCGATGTCTGAAGGGTTGAGGGAGTTCAGTCCGGTGAGGGTAGGCACACCATCGATGATATAGAGAGGAGAGCTGGTAGAGTTGCTGATCTTGCCTCCACCACGGATGGTGATGCTGGCAGACTCTGCAGGCGAACCGGAAGGACGGATGGTCACACCGGCAATCTTACCCTGTAGACCTGCCACAGGGTCGGTCTGGTTAATGTTCTTGGACAGGTCGTCGGTAGCCACTACACTGACGGCACCGGTCAAATCTGCTTTACGCTGTACCTGATAACCGGTTACGACCAGCTCGCCCAGATTGAGTGCATCTTCTGCCAACTGAATGTTCATTTGAGCAGTTGCAACCAGAGTTTGGCTCACATAGCCTACATAACTAACCTCGATGGTGTTTCCATCAGCCACGGTCAACGAGAAGTTACCATCGAAGTCTGTGATGGTACCTTTAGAGGTACCGGTCTCCACGATGCTCGCACCAATAATCGGTTCCTGGGTGGCCTTATCGACGATGTTACCATTGATGGTAATCGATGCAAAAGCAGGCAGAGCCAAGAGCGACATTAGCAAAACGGCAGAGAAGACTTTCATTGCTGTTTTCATGTTACATTTGTTTTTGTTAATAATATATTTATTGTGTCAATTGTTAGTGTTTCAGATTCTCAGGAATCACCGGCATAGCACCGTTCTGCGTGCAGACGAAAGCGCTGACGCGAACAGCGCACTCGTGTGCTTCACGAATGGACTTGCCGAGGAGGGTCTGTGCTACGAAAGTAGCGGTGAAGGAATCGCCGGCACCTACGGTATCAGCTACTTTTACCTTCGGGGTAGCCACATAGCTCTCGTCGTCAGCAGTGAAAACATAGCTGCCGATGGCGCCGCAGGTAAGGATGAGCATACGGAGGTCGTACTTGACGATCAGATCACGGCAAATCTGGCGGGTCTTCTCTTCATCTTCTGCAATGAGCTTGTCAGGAGTAGTGCTTACGCCGAGGAGCATGGTAGCTACAACGTCGAGCTCTTCATCGTTGATCTTAAGCACATTGGCGCGGTGAAGCGACTCTGCGATCACGTCAGCGCTGTACCAATGCTGGCGGAGGTTGATATCAAACACGCGGAGAGCAGAAGCCGGAGCGGCGTCGAGGAAAGCGTGGATAGTCTTGCGGCTGATCTCGGAGCGCTGTGCGAGCGAACCGTAGCAGATAGCCTCAGCATTTTTAGCCACTTCGAGCATCTTGTCGGTAAGAGGGATATTGTCCCATGCAACTCCCAAGCAGATCTCATACTGAGGAACACCTTTTTCGTCGAGCGTCACCTGGACGGTGCCGGTGGGCTGTTCAACAACGGGCAGGATGTGGTTGAGGTTGACTTTTTCAAACGTCTCAACTATCTCCTCGCCAAGTTCATCATCACCGATAGCGGAGATGGCGCAGCCGTTAAGGCCGAACTGCGACACATGGTAAGCAAAATTGGCAGGAGCACCACCAAGCTTACGACCTTCGGGCAGGCAATCGAAAAGTGCCTCGCCCAAACCTACAACATACTTACTCATTATTTCTTGATTTTAAGGGTGAAACTGCTGAGATAAAGCGCGCCAACAGCCATTACAAGCACAGCGCCGAGGGTGCCGATAGCACCGCTGGCCCAACCCATGAAGAGCGGGAAAACGGTACCGCCGAAGAGGCCCATAATCATCAGACCACTAACTTCATTCTGCTTCTCGGGCATAGCCTTGAGCGCCTCAGCGAAAGTGATACCGAAGATGTTGGAGTTGCCGAAACCGACAAGAGCAATACCTGCATAAAGCATAGCCTGGCTCTGGCCGACTGCCATAAGGATCATGGAGACAACAATCATTGCTGCGGAGATAGCAAAGAACATCTTGGAGCTCATCTTGCGGAGAATAAAACTACCGCTGAAGCAGCCGAGCGTACGGAAAATGAAATAGAGCGAGGTAGCGAAAGCAGCCTTGTCAAGAGTCCAACCAAGGCGTTCGATAAGGAGCTTCGGGGCAGTAGTGTTGGTGCCGACATCAATACCTACGTGGCACATAATGCTGATAAAGCAGAGGAGCACGAACGGATTAGCAAGGAGCTTGAGGCAACCTATGAAGCCGGAAGCCTTGCCCTCGAGAGGAGCTTCCTCGATCTTGGTGCCGAAGAGGCAGAGGGTAGCGAGAATGCCGATAATGCCGTAGATCGGGAAAATAACGCGCCAGCTGAGGCCAAAGGACGGGATTGCAGCTACAGCACCCCAAGTCATGAGGATAGGAGCCATGAAAGAAGCAATGGCCTTAACGAACTGACCAAAGGTGAGAGTAGATGCCAAGCGGTCGCCGGAAATGATGTTCGTAACCAGCGGATTGAGCGACGTCTGCATGATTGCATTACCGATACCCAGAAGGGAGAATGCAGCGAGCATCAGGTAGTAGCCGTTGCCGAAAATCGGGAGAAGCAACGAGAGAAGCGTTACGCCGAGGGAAACGAGCACGGTGTTCTTGCGGCCGATCTTATTCATCAGCGCCGAGGTGGGCACCGAGAAAATAAGGAACCAGAAGAATACCAGCGAAGGAATGAAATAGGTTTCTGCCTCGGTGAGACCGAGATCGGCCTGCACATGATTGCTGGCAGCACCTACCAAGTCAACGAAGCCCATCGTAAAGAACGTGAGCATCACTACGAGAAAGGAAATGTTTTTCTTCATGATATACTATTAGTTTTTTAGTGAGATTTCGTTTTTAAGGTGAGTACCCGTTATCACAACGAGTACTCACTCGAACAAACACAATTTCAATATAATAACCTTTTAAGAAAAGATTCGATATAAAGGGCAGTTTTTACTTGCTGATCTGCCACTCGGTCATGCTAACCTGTGCCTTGCCTTCCTCGGTCCATACAGAGATGTGGTTGTAAGGAACGGAGGGGAAGATGAGGTTAGTCTGGCACCAGGTGTCATCACCGAAGGCCTCTACGGAGCAGTTGTCGATGAAGAGCGTGAGCTTGACGGTATTCTGCACCTTGTTGAGGATCGGGGTGACGGTAGCACCGGCGAAGCTGCCACTGAAAGAAGTCTTGCCGGACTGGATACGGTTGGTAGTGAAGGAACCTTCCTTGAGGTCGTAGGTCATCACAGTCTTCTCGCCACGGGCGTTGGTCATTGCGATGTGAACAGCCTCAGCATTCTGATTCTTGATGATGAAATCGATAACCGACGGCATCTCCATCTTATAGCTTACCGGCTTGGATGCAGCGGTGAAGGAAGCCGCAACGGCTTTCTTTCCGCGGAGGGCTGCGGTTTCCTTGGAGGCACGAACGCCTACATAATATTCACCATCGACACCTTTGTATAAATAAAGATCGCGCGGAAGAGAGTTGGCCGAGCGATACTGCTGGGTCGGAACGTCGTTAGCGTAGAGCCAGTTGCTCATCCAAGCCACAACGGTAGTACGGCCTTCAGGTGCACCGGAGAAGCTTACGGTTGCATAGTGGTCCATACCGAAGTCGAGCCACTTGGAGTCGCCGAGCTTGGCATCATGATACTTCTTGCAAGAGAACACATGGCCGTCCCAGTCGCCTACGAAGTACTGGGTAGCGCTACCACCGAAGGGACCGCCGGGGTTGATGTTGCAGAGGAGCACCCACTTCTCTTCGTTAGTACCTTCTACCTTGAGCTTGAAAAGATCTGGGCATTCCCAAACGCCTTCGTGGCTGCCGAAGCCCTTACCGAAAGCACTCTCGTATTTCCAGTCAATGAGGTTCTTCGAGGTGAAGAAACGCATTTCCTGATCACAAGCCAGAACGAGGTTCCATTCCTGGGTCTCTTCGTTCCAGAACATATTCGGGTCACGGAAGTCGGGCAGATCAGCGGTAAGAATCGGGTTACGCTCATACGGAGTGAAGGTGTTGCCACCGTCGTGAGAGTAAGCGAGGCTCTGGCATTGGTATTCGCCAGCGGAGGTATAGAGGGCGATGATAGCGTCTTCACCGAAACCGGCGGTGTTGTTGTGGTCGATTACGCAAGAGCCGGAGAAGATGGTACCGAAGTCGTTGGGCACGATGGCCAGACCTTTATACACCCAATGGAGCAAATCTTTCGACTCGGAATGGCCCCACGTCATGTTTTGCCACATAGAACCGTAAGGGTTATACTGGAAATAGAGGTGCCAGAGACCGGTCTTTGGATCGTAGAACATACCGTTCGGGTCGTTCATCCAACCATAAGCGGGAGTGTGATGGAAGCTCGGGCGATAAGGCTCTACATTTTCGGTGTCGAAAGAGTCGCTCAGGCAGATTTTCTCGAGCCACTCGTGGCCGGCACGGCGCCAGATACGGTTGTCGGTAAGGCGAACGTCAAGCACAAGCTGGCGTACGTCATAACGGCTCAGGTCGTACGGTACATAATAGTCTACCGTATTCTGCGCGAGGCGCACGCAAATCTTGTCAACCTGCTTATTGTTGTAGATAACCTTCATCCACAACTCAGGTGCACGCTCCTCGATAGGGAGAAGCACATAGTGTTTTTGTTCGTTGATTCGTACCAGCGTATTCAACTCACCGGCAGTTTCAAACGTAAAATGGTCGTTGGCAGAAGCCATAATCGACACTAACAGCATGATAAATGCGAAAGCTTTCTTCATGATACTATTCATTTTATTGTTGAGTTTTATGATTATTTGCGAAAATTAAAGGCTAAGTTTTGGGCGTTTTTCGAACGATAAAGAAAAAATCACGCCGCTAAAGTACTGCTTTCTTTTGAAAAAGTGCAAAAAAAATGTTGCGAGGAATATCATTTTTGTTTCCCCGCAACATTTTTGCGCTAATTTGCAACATTTTTACCGGTTGCAACTATTTTAAATTCCCGTTTTCATCGGGATTTTTGCAGTATTATCTTATAAACAAAATACGAGTTCTTTTTCAAAAATTATTGTTTTTTAGACTTCGGACTTTCGCCATATTGGTCTTTGTAGCACTTGGTAAAATAGCTCGGGCTGGTAAAGCCAACCTCGTAAGCTACCTGCTGAACATTCATGTCGGTAGACTGAAGCAACTCGCGTGCTTTCTTCAATCGACGCTCGCGAATGATTTCTACAGGTGCCTTACCGCTGAGGGCCTTGATGCGACGGAAAAGCTGTGCACGCGACATCCCCATTTCTTCGCTTAGGAGCTCGACGCTAAGGTCCGGATCGCTTAGATGAGCGTCAATAAACGCCTTAAGTTTCGGGGTGAGGGTATCTTCCTGACCTTTGATAGGTTCTATCTCGGTGACGTTCATAGCAAAGCCTTCTGTCTCCTCCTTGATCCGGCTCACGTTCTGAAGGATATAGCGAACGATAGCAAAGATTGATGCGAAAAGCAACATAGTTATCAATACCAGCCAGATAGTTCGGCGCTGAGAACGTTCGCCGAGGGCATCTATCTGGCCCTGGAGGAACTGAATGGTAGCCACATCATGGGCATTCTGCTCATTGGCCTGAAGCATAGCTTCAGCCGCATGGGCATCTATAATTGTGGTCTGAAGAACGGTATCGCGGACAAAGGAATGACCCTCAAGAATCTGCGCAGCGGTTTGGATGATCATGTCACCACGGGAAGCGTAGGTAGTAGTTGCTTCGATTCTGCCGTCGACAAGAGCTTTAAGGCCAAGATTAATGCCGTCAACACCCATCACGCTAGCATGCATGTGCCGAGCACGCAAAGCTTCGCTCGCACCGATTGCCATCAAGTCGTTCTGTGCGAGAACAATATCCACATCAGGAAATATCTTCAAAAGTGAATCCATAGCATGGCGAGCATCAGCCTGGAGCCATTTGCCCTGCCCTATTGCAATGATTTGCGTCGAATCAATCACCTCGCACAGCCCCTGATGACGGAGCACTGCAGGAGTACTGCCAGGCAGACCCGCTATCTCTATCACTTTCAGACGCCGACCGGCTTGCGCTTCTTTTTCTTTAACCCAACTGCCCATCTTGTGGCCTACGGCCACATTGTCGCCTCCGACAAAAGCCGTCCATTCTTCACCGGTGACGCGGCGATCTGCCACAATAACGGGAATGCCGGCCCGGTAAGCTCTCGAAACGGCCGGTTTGACGGCTTCCGCTTCATTGGGAGAAACAATCAGAAGGTCGACTCCTTCTTTGACAAAAGAGTCGATTTGTGCACACTGGAGTTCATTGCCGCAGCAAGCATCGCGTACTTTGAGGTGCATTTCAGGGTGATACAACAACTCACGCTGCATTTCTGCGTTCATCTTTTGTCGCCAAGCATCATCCTGACATTGGCTTACACCGATGGTATAGGTATGCGAACCGGTACAGCTTACCAGGTTACACATCGCCCATATACCACAAACAAAAAGGTATTTTTTCATGGGATAACAAGTTTTTTCATACTTTAAGTACTATCTTCCTACGCCTCAAAATGGCTACAATACCTATTACCACGAAGGCCAATATCAGCGAGCGGAGCATACCGCCAAAGCCGCTGCTGAGCAGCTCCGGGAAAGCGAAACCGCTCATCCACATAATCGGATACAAGGCATACGGGATGAGGTAACAGGTGAGAGTGTGGGTCCAGGCCGGGCTGATAAAGCGGAACCACGAGCCTTTTTGCCAAACATCGATCAAATAATGGAAGAAGCCCACCATCGGGAATGAGATGGCCAAGCAAAAATAAACCCACGTAGGGGTAGACTGGTTTTTACTGATGATCCAAAACTCGTGCGCACCGAAACCCGCAGCAATGAAAAGCAGGCTGATACCTGCCATGATGCCCATTAGGAGCGCCGGACGGTCTTTATAGCGGAGCAACAGCATTACGGCCAACATACCGCTCACACCGAGAGCATGGTTTTCCCAATCGGCTGGAACGAAATTAAGCAGGAAAACACGAGAGAACGCCTCTGCAGGAATCCAATTCATATGGCTGAAAAGACCGAGCAGATGAACCACAAAGAAAGCAACAAGGATGCCGTAGAAAGAGCCTTTGGTAAGGAAAAATACCATAGAGCAGACGAAATACGTCCAGCCTATCAGACCCAAGATTCCCCACCATCCTACGCGGAACGGACGACCGTAAATCTCGCATAGGACAACGCCTGCTATGAGCATCGCCCAACCGGCAATCTGCAATATACGTCCCACCTTTTTGTTCGGGCAGACATTGAAGGCAAGGAAGCAAGCCACAAAGAACAGCAATTCGAACATATGTTTGCTCATGCCCAACAGCGGCTGCAGATTCATGGCATAAAGTCCCATTGCCACAAGCGAAACAGTACGACCGATCACGTGCAGCAAAATACTGCGCCAATCATCACCACGACTAAGCCTATTCTGCATAGCCAGCACGGCAGACATGCCTACGCAGAATAGGAATGCAGGAAAAACAAGGTCGGGAAAACCGAGCATATCTTCGAAGGTGTCGGCATGGCGCATCCAATGCGGAATACCCGGCATCTCGGAGCAATCATTTACGAAGAGCATCGTGAGCATGGTAAGCCCGCGAAATACATCGACGCTGCCAAGACGATTCGTGGAATTCATACAAAAAGAAGATAAACGGAAGACTCGTTTTTAGGGAATAGAGATTTATTTGAGTTCAAAGCAATCGGCATCTTTCCATAGCGGGAGAACCTCACGGAAATGGTGAAGTGCTGCAATATCAAACTCGGCAATGCGTGTACCGGCTTCATCTTCGGCAAAACCGGCCAAATCGCGCATCCGCGTGTCGAGCGCAACGCTGTGACCCGAGTAATGGAGCCCCAGACCATCGTCACCCACGCAGTTGACGCCTACCAGACAGCATTGGTTTTCAATGGCGCGAGCGCGCAAAAGCACGTCCCACGCACCTATGCGTATTTGCGGCCAGGCGGCCGTGTAGATAAGGATGTCGTAATCGTATCCGGAGCGGTTGCGCGTCCAAACAGGAAAACGCAAGTCGTAGCACACCTGTACGCAAAAGCGCGCTCCTTTATACTCGGAAATGACGCGCTCTTTACCGGGATTGAAGAAAGCGGCCTCCCCTCCGTGGGCATAAAGATGACGCTTATCTATCCAATCGGCCGAACCATCAGGACGGATAAAGAAACCGCGGTTGACAAGTTTCTCGCCATCATGACACATGAAACTGCCGACAAGAGCAAGGCCAAACTCGGCAGCCCATCGCTTGAGTGAAAAAACCGTTTCGCCATCTGCCGGATCAGCCAACTCGGGATGGTCGGTACAGAAACCGGTAGTAAACATCTCAGGCAAAACGGCTACATCCGCTTTACCTGAAATGGCTTGAAGCCGAGCTTCGTAAGCGGCCAGATTAGCCGCTTTGTCAGCCCAGATTACGGGATATTGAAGAAGAGCTACACGCATCACTTCGTCTTCGAATCAGCAGGCTTGGCGGGGTGAGCGATCGAATCGCGCATATCGGTATCTGCCTGGATATTCTTCATGCGATAGTAGTCCATAATACCAAGGTTGCCGCTGCGGAATGCTTCGGCCATAGCCTTCGGCACCTCAGCCTCCGACTGTACCACATAAGCACGCATCTCCTGTTCCTTGGCCTTCATTTCCTGTTCAAGTGCAACTGCCATAGCACGACGTTCTTCGGCCTTAGCCTGAGCGATATTCTTGTCGGCATTGGACTGGTCCATCTGCAGTTGAGTACCGATGTCCTTACCTACGTCGATATCGGCAATATCAATGGAGAGTATCTCGAAAGCGGTACCGGCATCAAGACCTTTCTTCAACACAAGCTTACTGATAGAATCAGGGTTTTCGAGCACCTCCTTGTGGGAAGCGGCCGAACCGATTGAACTAACGATACCCTCACCAACACGAGCAAGGATAGTGTCTTCGCCTGCACCACCTACCAGGTGATTGATGTTGGCGCGAACCGTCACACGGGCTTTTGCGATAAGCTGAATACCGTCTTTAGCCACAGCAGCAACGGGCGGAGTGTCAATTACTCGGGGGTTGACCGACATCTGCACTGCCTCAAATACGTTGCGTCCTGCAAGGTCGATAGCGGTAGCCATATCAAAGGGGAGCTCAATATTGGCTTTGTTTGCGCTGACGAGCGCATGAACGACGCGTTCGATATGACCGCCGGCAAGATAGTGAGCCTCAAGTCCGTCGCGGGTAACATCATGCAGACCGGCTTTATGCGCCTCGATCATGCAATCGACAATTGCGTGAGGCGGCACTTTACGAATACGCATGAGGAACAACTGTACGAGCGAGATGTGCACACCGCTTACCTGTGCGGAAAGCCACAGCAGAAACGGCACGTAATACACGAAAAGAACCACCACTACAAAAGCAATGGCAATGAGAACAAAAGTGAAAATAGGGAAAACTTCCATAACTATAAATTTTGAGATTATTTTTCGGATGAAACAGACCTTTATAATGGTCTATAAACGACTGATTTTGAGAATTGTTCCCCGTGGAACATTTGTGGAACAACGGCTTTTTACGCTTTCTTTACGAGAGCTATATTTCCTTCAATTCTCACGATTTCAACGGTAGTTTCCTGATCGATGAACTCGCCCGTTGATTTGGCCTCTACCTCCTTGTCCGCTATACGAATTTTGCCCATTGGAGCAAGACGCGAAGAAGTGACGGCCCGATCGCCCGGATGGAGATCCATACCGCTGGTAAGATCTACTTTTTTCTCCACCTCGGTCTTGAGCGACATCTTGTCGAGCGTCTTTCCGCTCAAAAACAGCCAGATGGCAACCAAAAGGAGCAGCAACACAGCAATCAACGTGATATTGCCGGCTGCCGGACTGATTTTCAGATACGCAAGTGCCACAGAGCCTGCCAGGCTGAACAAAGAGAACACACCGGCTACACCGAAACCGGGAATAAAAAACATCTCCAGCACCATCAGAGCGATGCCGAATACAACAAGAAGGATTACAAGAAACAGATTCATACTTGATGCGACTTTGATGCGAAGTCAATGAGACTTTGCTGCATGGTAAAAAGATTTTTTTCGGGCAGAAGAAAAAGCTTATTCTACGGCCATCCGCAAAATTAATAAAATTTTGTAATACCTCCAAATGTTTTCGCTTTTTTTTATATAAAAAAACTTTTCGCTTGCAAATTTGGATTTTTTGTAGTATTTTTGCAAGTTGAAGAGAAGGCCTCAAATCTCATGAAGAACCTCTCTATCAAGCTATAAATGAACGACAACCTCCACAACATACTCGGAAATAAAGGCGAAGAAATAGCTGCTAACTTCCTTATCAGCAAGGGGTTGAAGATTCTTGAACGCAATTGGAAAATCGGGGATTTGGAAACCGATATCATTGCGCTTGACGGCGACACCCTCGTTTTCTGCGAAGTGAAGACCCGAACGGCCGGAGGATTCCGGAAGCCGGAAGAGGCGGTCGATCGCGAGCGACAAATGCGTCTCACAGCCGGAGCGCAAGCCTATATCCGGCAGAAAAAGCTCGACAATCCTTGGCGTTTTGACATCATCGCCATCGAAGTGGCACCCGGTCAACGCGATATCCTGCACATCGAAGACGCATTCATGCCGACTGGCAGAACCATCGGAAAAAGCAGTTTCAGCGGAGAATCGCGTTGGAAGCAGTCCGATAAATCCACTCGTTGGAGAGGATTGAGAAAATAAAAACGATATATACCATTCGAAAGAATTCCAACAAGCGAGTATAATAAACTATATATACGATTGATTTTCAAACAGATAATGGACTTCACATACGACGTAATAGTAGTTGGTGCCGGCCATGCGGGCAATGAGGCAGCTGCAGCAGCAGCCAACCTCGGCAGCAAGACGCTGCTCATCACGATGGATATGAATAAGATCGGACAGATGAGTTGCAACCCCGCCATAGGCGGCATTGCCAAAGGACAGATCGTAAGAGAGATCGACGCAATGGGCGGTCAACTCGGTATTGTGACCGACAAATCGGCCATCCAGTTCCGCATGCTCAACCGCTCAAAAGGTCCGGCTATGTGGAGCCCGAGAAGCCAATCCGACCGCAAACGCTTCATCGAAGAATGGATCAACACACTCTGCACCACCCCAAATCTGTCGCTCTGGCAAGATATAGTCACGGAACTTATCGTTGAAAACGGCGAAGTTAGAGGAGTAAAGACACAATTGGGTGCTGAGATGAAAGCCCGCTGCGTAGTGCTTACCAACGGCACTTTCCTTAACGGACTCATGCATTGCGGCAAGGCACAGATACGAGGCGGACGCACAGGCGAACCTGCCAGCTACGGATTGACGGAACAGCTTAAATCGATTGGTTTTCAGGCAGATAGAATGAAGACCGGAACGCCAGCACGTATTGATAAGCGAAGCATCGACTTCTCAAAAATGCTCATTCAGCCGGGAGATGACGACTTCCACAAGTTTTCTTATCTCGACACGGTAAGCCGCAAGTTGAAGCAAATGCCATGTTGGATTACGTACACCAATGAGCGCACACACGAAGAACTTAGAGGCGGACTGAAAGATTCGCCCCTTTTCAACGGACAAATTCAGAGTATCGGTCCGAGATATTGCCCGAGTATAGAAACAAAGATCGTTACGTTTGCCGACAAAGAGCAGCATCAGCTGTTTCTGGAGCCGGAAGGCGTCGACAGCGGGGAATATTACGTAAACGGATTCAGCAGCTCACTCCCGATGGATGTGCAGATCAGAGCACTTCACACGATAGCCGGATTGGAGAATGCCGTGCTTTATCGACCGGGTTACGCTATCGAATACGATTTCTTCTATCCTACCCAACTCAAGCATACGCTTGAGACCAAGCTGGTGAAGAACCTTTTCTTTGCCGGACAAATCAACGGCACAACCGGTTATGAAGAAGCCGGAGGACAAGGACTCGTTGCGGGAATCAACGCACATATGAACGCACATGGGCTCAACCCGTTCACGCTCGCAAGGGACGAGGCATATATAGGCGTGCTGATAGATGACCTCGTAAACAAAGGCGTGGACGAACCGTATCGCATGTTCACTTCCCGAGCCGAATACCGCATTTTGCTCCGTCAGGACGATGCTGACAAGCGACTGACCGAACGAGCCTATGAGATCGGACTCGCAAAGAGCGACCGAATGGAACTTCTCCGGACAAAAATATCCGAAGAAAACGAGCTTTCTGAGTATTTGAAGCAAACCAGAATAAAGGCAGAAGATGCCAGCCAATTGCTCGAATCTGCAGGTTCAGCACCCACAACGCGCGGAATGCGCTTGAGCGAGCTGCTCGCAAGACCGGAAATCTCGATGAAAACGTTGCTTGACAATCACAACGGTTTGCGCGAATTTACCGATCAAATCGGGCGAGTACGAGAAGAAGTGCTCGAAAGCGCTGAAATCATGATCAAATACCAGGGTTATATAGACAGAGAGCGCCAAGCAGCCGACAAACTTCATCGATTGGATCAGATCAAATTGGCTGAAGACTTCGACTACAACAGCCTTCAGAGTCTATCTACGGAAGCAAGGCAGAAACTGTCGCGTATTCGTCCGCGTACCATAGGCGACGCTAGTCGCATTCCGGGCGTGAGCCCGAACGATATATCCGTACTGCTCGTATTGCTTGGAAGGTAAGCCGGGCGATGAATACACTCGTGGCATTAAGAAAACCCGCGGTCTTACAGGCAAAAAGCGACAGCTGCGAATACTTGCAGTAAAACGGATAAAACCGGCGATTTCATCGAAAAAAGAATAAAAATATAATCAATAAAAGCGAATAAACCCAAAACACCCTCAAATTTTCCGATAAAAACGGTGAAATTCAAAAGAAAAATACGTAACTTACTGATACTGAGTGCTGCGAAGGGCAATGGTTGCGAATGTTCCACGTGGAACAACGCATGCTGCGAAGGGATAATAGGAGTTAAATAAGACGGCGAAAGATATAGCACGTTCAGAAAGCGGCTAAGAAAATCGCAGAAAATATCCCTTTTGAACGAATAATTCGAACGAAAAACTAATAAAAACATACCATATGACACTTGAAGAAGTAAAACAAACAGTCCGCAACATTCCGGACTTTCCTATTCCGGGTATCCAATTTAAGGATCTGACTACCGCATTCCTCAATCCGGAAGCACTGAAAACGATGAAAGAGGAGATGGTAAAGCTCTATCAGGGCAAGGGTATCACGAAGGTAGTAGGCATCGAGAGCCGCGGCTTGATTATGGCTCCGGCCGTAGCAATCGAACTGGGTGCTGGTTTTGTGCCGGTAAGAAAGCCCGGTAAACTTCCCGGAGAAGTGATTGAAGAAACCTATGCAAAGGAATACGGAACAGACACTATCCAGATTCATAAAGGCGCACTCAACGAGAATGACGTTGTATTGCTGCATGACGATTTGCTGGCAACAGGCGGCACGATGCTCGCAGCAGTAAGACTCTGCAAGAAGTTCGGTGTAAAGAAAATATACGTGAATTTCCTCACAGAGCTCGATGGTCTGGAAGGCAGAAAAGTATTCGATCCGGAAATAGAGATTGAATCGCTCTTCCATTTTCCCGATAAATAATTTTTTTAAAGAAAAAAAAGGGCCTATAAATTCCCTTTGAACGAGCTCTTTGAACGAAGGGGAAAGGGAAAATAGAATTGCAAAACTGCATTACTGCATAAGAATAAGACCGAAATGCAGCAAAAAAGCAAAGAGGTTGCAAGAAATCAGCTAATTGAAACCTAATCCACATATAGAAAGCATTCTGAAACGATTGCCTGAGAGTCCGGGAGTATATCAGTACTTCAACTCGGAAGGAACCATCATATATGTGGGTAAGGCTAAGAACCTGAAAAGGCGCGTAAACAGCTATTTCAACAAGGAGCACGAGAGCTTCAAGACCAATATGCTCGTGAAGAATATAGCGGACTTGAAGTATATAGTAGTGAACAGTGAGCAGGATGCTTTTCTGCTGGAAAACAACCTGATCAAGCAGCATCAGCCTCACTACAATATCCTGCTGAAAGACGGCAAGAGTTATCCTAGCATCTGCATCACAAACGAGCCATATCCAAGGGTTTTCAAGACACGCAATATCGTAAAAGGCGCAGGCGAATACTACGGTCCGTATTCGTTTACAAACACGGTAGACCTGGTACTGGATATTATTCATGAATTATATCCCTTGCGCACGTGTACACAGCGATTTACGGACGAGCAGGTGGAAAACGGCAAGCTGAAAGTTTGCCTCAAATACCACATAAAAAACTGCTGCGGAATATGCGAGCAGATGGTAAGCAAAGCCGAATATCTGAGCTATATAGAGAATGCGCGGAAGATTATCAAAGGCGATGCACACGAACTGCAGGAAGAGATGATGCAGAAGATGACCAATCTGGCTGCTGAGATGCGATTTGAGGAGGCTCAAGCGATAAAAGAGAAGTATCTGCTGCTGGAAAAATTCCGGTCGAAAACGGTAATTACGAACACTTCCGTACGGGATATTGACGTATTCGGCTATGAAGAACAAGAGCAGAATATCTACATCTCCATGCTGCATATCCACAGGGGTTGCATCGTGCAGGGGCAGACTATCGAATACAAGAAACTGCTGGACGAGGAAAAAGAAGAGATTCTGGCGCACGGTATATTGGAATTGAGGGAGCGCTTAGGGTCTGATACAAAGGAGATTGTAGTGCCTTTCGAGCCTGATTTCATCGGGGAAGATATCCGCATCAGCACACCTTCAAGCGGAGACAGAAAGCAACTTCTGGACCTGGCGATGCAGAATGTAAAGCAGTATAAGCAAGACCGGCTGAAGCAAGCGGATAAGCTGAATCCGGACCAGCGCGCAGCCCGCATATTGGGCAGTTTGCAGAAGATGCTCGGAATGGAGAAAATGCCCGTTTGGATCGACAGTTTCGACAACTCCAACCTGCAAGGTACAGATGCCGTAGCGGGTTGCGTAGTGTTCAAAAAAGCAAAACCGAGCAAGAGCGACTATAAAAAATTCATCATCAAGACCGTGGTGGGGGCCGACGATTATGCCTCGATGCGCGAGGTAGTGAGAAGGCGCTACAGCCACCTGATAGAAGAAGGAGGCGAGATGCCCGACCTGATTATTGCCGACGGCGGTATCGGTCAGATGGGTGCTATCCGCGAGGCAGTGGAAGATCAACTCGGACTGAAGATTCCGATTGCCGGTCTGGTGAAAGACGACAAGCACAGGACAAGCACATTGCTCTACGGATTCCCTCCCCAGGAGATAGGAATGAAGCCGACAGATGAGGTGTTCAAATTCCTTACTCAGATACAAGATGAGGTGCACAGATTCGCCATCAAGTTTCACAAACAGCGAAGATCGAAGAGCCAGACGAGAAGCGAGCTGGATGAAGTGCCGGGAGTTGGCGAAAAAACAAAAACGGCCCTTTTGAAGGAATTCAAGAGCTTGAAGCGACTCAAAGAGGCAAAAATGGAAGATATACAGAAAATCGTTGGAACTCAAAGAGGATCAATGATTTACGAGTATTTTCACGGTGAAATATCGCGCTGAGAATTGAATATTTTGCGCGAAGTTGGGCAACTACCGAAATAAAACGCGTTTTTTGAGGCAAAAAAAAGCATTTTTTGCAAATCTGCATTCCTGCACAAACAAAAGACAGAACACAATCCCTTCGAGCGGGAAATCTGCACGAGGAGATAAAAATAAAAGACAGAAACATTTGCGGACGGACAATCACGCAAGAGGAAAAAAAGATCATGACATATATTCTTGATAAAAACGAAAAGGATGAGCTGGTAGTGCTCAAGGATGGGCAGCAGGTGAGTCCGACCGATGTGCTGGAGGTGTATCCCGATAAGCGAGTGTATGCATTGAGGGGACAGATGGGTGCAGGCAAGACAACTTTCACGAAAGCACTTTGTGAAGCGATGGGAACAGAGGACGTGGTGAACAGTCCGACCTTCGCGATCGTGAATGTGTATGAAGATAAGGAAGGCGAGGAGATGTATCACTTCGATTGCTACAGGCTGAAGTCGGTGGCAGAAGCGATGGATTTCGGAGCAGAGGAATATCTGTACAGCGGGCAATATTGCTTCATCGAGTGGCCGGAGATGATTGAGGATATTCTGCCGGAAGATACGGTGGACATCAATATCAGATTGCTGGAAGACGGCAGACGTGAGTTGACGCTTTGAATTATGCAAGGAATTGCATAAAAAAATGCATAAACGGAAGTCCGACAAAAGTCCTATCGAAGTCGCATCTAAGTCGCTTGAAAGTGGCCAGAAAATTTAGCGCTTTTTATACAGAAATGAACCGCATATTATACATAATTTTGTTTTTCTGCGTGTGCGTGAGTGCACATGCGGAAGAGGAGTGTGCGGAAAAAGTATGTAAGACAGAAGCGTGTGGAGAAAAAGTTTGGACGGCAAACGGACAGCGGACGAACGTGCTTTATGCACTATATGGCGGGCAATGGATGCAGGACAGCTATTTGAGTCCGCTTGTGTATGACGGTTGGCAAGCCGGTTTGGGCAACGAATGGTGGAACACGTTCAGAAAGAACGATTTGTGGCGCCATACGGGCATTCTTCAAGGTTATGCGGGCAAGGTAACCCAGAGCAGCAGACACAACGAAATAACGCATTTCGATATACAGGCCGGTTGGGGTGCTCACAGGGTGTGGGGCTTCGATACGGGAAGACCGAAAGGAACAGACGGCAGCAGAGTGGAAGTGTATGCGGGTCCGTTTGTAGAGCTGGATTTCATGGCCAAAGAGCTGGCGCGAAATGTGAACAAACCCTACTCTTTCGACATGGGTGCAGATGTGGATCTGATGGTCGGGGCAAACTATTCTTTCCGTTACAAAAAGACGGCTTACCGGCTGGTTTATGAGGGCCGGATAAACGGTTTGGGCGTGATGTGGCTGCCGGATTACTGGCAGAGCTATTACGAGACTACCGAGAAAGTGAATATAGGCGGAAGCGTAGCGTTTTCACACCCCGGCAACAGACAATTCGTACATCAGCAGTTGTCTATGGATTTTCAATTCAAGCGCAGCACATGGCGCCTTGGCGCAAAGCATGAATATCTGCATTATGGCGATAAAGACCGGCATTTTGCACGGCAGACGGTGAGCCTGACAGTGGGCTGTATCTTCAATTGCCGAGTAACAAGAACTAAATTTTAACCCTACCCCACTCTGTTGAAAAGAATAGCTTACATATTGATACTGAGCGCTTTGATGATGGCGTCGTGCGTTCGCGATCCGGAAGTCGTATTGAAGAATACGATGCGCGGAAACGTGGAGGCATTGTGGCAGATCATCGATGAAAAATACTGCTTCGTTGAGGAAAAAGGGCTTGACTGGAATGGTGTTCTGCCCATTTATCAGGCGAAGGCGGACAGCATCGAAAAAGAAAGAGCGGAAAGTACGGAAAAAAGAGGATCCGATTATTATCAGCGGGCTCTTTTTGACCTGATGGCCCAGATGCTGGACACGCTGCAGGACGGGCATGTAAACCTATATTCCTCGTTTGACGTGAGCCGTTGCAGCTCGTGGTATGAGGATTATCCGTCGAACTTCAACAGCGGGCTGCTGACGCAATATATCGGCACTGATTACAAGACCGCGGCAGGATTGACATACAATCTGCTGAAAGGACATGAAGACATCGGATACATCCGATATTCGAGTTTTTCAGACAGTTTCGGAACCCTCAACATGTATTATGTGATCAAGTATTTCGAGAAATGCCGTGGAATGATCATCGACGTCAGAAACAACGGTGGAGGTAGCCTCGAAAACGCGTACAAACTGGCTTCAACATTCATGAAAGAGACAACGCTGGTGGGGTATTGGCAGCATAAAACGGGCAAAGGCCACCAGGATTTTTCGCCTTTGGAACCACTGTATGTAGACTCGACCGACATGACGGTAAAATGGCTCCGGCCAGTAATCGTATTGTGCAACAGACGAAGTTATTCGGCCACGAATATGTTTGTCAATGCCATGCGTTATGCTCCGAATGCAACGATAGTAGGCGGACGGACGGGCGGAGGAGGCGGAATGCCACTGTCGTATGAACTGCCGAACGGCTGGATGGTCCGTTTCTCGAGCGTAAGAATGACCGACAGAGATAAAGTGAGCACCGAAAACGGGGTAATGCCCGACGAAGAAGTGACGCTCGAAGGCAAGGATAAAGACGACCTGATAGAACGTGCTATCAAGCTGATGGCGCCTTCTCTACAGAAATAAAAAGATGATAGAAGTAAGAAATATACACAAGAGTTTCGGTACATTGGAAGTGCTGAAAGGCGTTGATTTGCAGGTAGATAAGGGTGAGATTGTAAGTATAATAGGCCCATCCGGCGCAGGCAAGACTACCCTGCTGCAGATTATCGGTACGCTCGACAAACAAGACGAGGGAACGGTAGTGATTGACGGCACGGATGTGCGGAAACTGACGGAAAAACAATTGAGCGAATTCAGAAACAAGCACATCGGATTTATATTCCAATTCCATCAGTTGCTGCCGGAGTTTACAGCACTTGAGAACGTGATGATGCCTGCACTCATTGCGGGCGAGAAGGAGCAGGAGGCCAAAAAACGGGCCGAGAAACTGCTCAGCGAACTGGGGTTGCAGGAGCGCCTCACTCATAAGCCGAACGAACTCTCAGGCGGTGAAAAACAGCGTGCAGCAGCCGCTCGCGCGCTGATGATGAACCCGAGTGTGATATTGGCCGACGAGCCGAGCGGAAGCCTTGATTCAAAGAATAAAGAAGAACTTCACAACCTGCTGCTGAAGATGCGTGCGGACTACGGACAGACAATTGTAATTGTAACGCACGACAAAGAACTGGCTGCTATTTCCGACCGAGTAGTAGAAATGAAAGACGGAATGATTGTCAGCTAAAATCAAGATAAAAGTATATATGTATAAATTGATAAAAAAATATCTGCCGATAGCATTTCTGACTGTGCTGGCCGTGAGTTGCGGCAAGCAGGAGCGCTTTTTTCCGAAGGAAATGACGCCCGTAAAAATTGAGATTGTCAGGATAGACAGCGCTATTTTGAGTCTCCCGACCGACTCTGCCGGCATAGAGGAAGGTATAGAAAGACTCTGTAAAGAGCAGACACAAGGTATAGAAATTTTCTCGGAGGACGTATTGGGCATTTACGATGAAAACCTCGATAAACTGACGAGCGAACTTGTTGGTTTTCTTAACGATACTGTATACGGATTCAAAGAAATTAACAAGCAGGTAAAGGAGAAATTTGCCGACATAAGCGACATTCAAAAGGATTTTGATGAGGCGTTTACGAGATTGCATTATCTGTATCCTGAATGGCAGCTCCCTACCCTATATTTCACGGTAAGCGGCTTCACGGCCAATGCGTGGGGCAGAGAAAATCAGGAATACGTAGTAGGCACGGACATGTATATGGGCAAAGATTTCCCGTATTACAACAATGTGGTTTACGAGTACCAGAAAAAGCAGATGGAAAGGGATTTCATAGTACTGCACATAACAAGAAACTATATAGACCAGTTTTTCTTCGATAAAGCAGGAAACCGTATGATTGACCGGATGCTTTACGAGGGTAGATTGTGCTACATGATGCAGCAGATTTTACCCCGAAAAACGAAAGCACAGATAATGGGCTACACCGAGGAAGAAATCCGCTGGTGCGAGAAATTCGAGAAGCAGATCTGGGGCGTCATTTGCGATAAACAGGATCTCTTTACTACCAACCGGATAACGATAGGAAGCTATATGAATGACGGTCCGTTCACGAGCGAAGTTTCGCAAGACTCCCCTGCCCGACTGGGTATCTGGGTAGGTTGGCGTATCGTAGAAAGCTATATGAAGAATCACCCGGAAATGAGTCTGCAACAGATGATGGAACTTGAAGACTCGCAAGTTATTCTGCAGGAATCAAAATACCGACCGTAAGGAATTTTATAATTATCGTTTAAACCTAAAAGATGAACAAAAACGATTTCCCCATACTCAAACAACTGGTGCACAAGCGCCCGCTCGTTTACCTGGATAATGCAGCTACCACGCAGAAGCCGCAACAGGTGATTGATGCGATTGCTTATGCCTACTCCACTTTCAATGCGAATATCCACCGAGGGGTGCATCACCTGAGTCAGGTGGCCACAATAGAGCACGAAAATGCCCGCAAACATACAGCCGCTTTCATCGGAGCTGCATCGGAAAAGGAGATTATTTTCACGAAAGGCACTACAGACAGCATCAACATGCTGGCTTGGAGCCTCGGTGAGTGGAAAAAAGAGGGTGAATACTTCATTCAGCCCGGCGACGAGATAGTGGTTTCAACGCTGGAGCACCACTCGAATATTGTTCCCTGGCAAATGCTCGCAGAAAGGCGCGGAGCAACACTGAAAGTAATTCCGCTACAGGATGATCTTTCAATCGATTTAGAGGCCTTCAAAGGGCTTCTAAACGCGCGTACGCGAATTGTTAGTGTGGCAATGGTCAGCAATGTGCTCGGAATTATCAATCCGGTAAAAGAAATGGCCAAACTGACGCACGAAGCAGGGGCCCTTTTCTCATTAGATGCAGCTCAAGGAGCTCCGCATCTGAATCTGGATGTACAGGATATCGACTGCGATTTCTGCTCGTTTTCCGCACATAAAATGTACGGTCCTACAGGTTTGGGCGTACTCTACGGAAAGGAAGCGTTGCTGGAGCAGCTTCCGCCCGCCGAAGGCGGAGGCGAGATGATAGAGCATGTGCGCTTCGAGAAAACAACGTATAACACCCTACCCTACAAGTTTGAAGCCGGAACGCCCAACTACATAGGCAGTTATGCGTTCGGAAAGGCGCTCGAATATGTGGAAAATCTCGGAAAAGAAACAGTTTTCGAAGAAGAAAAAAAGATGTGCGAAAAGCTCGAAAAGGCTTTGAAAGAGGCTAATTTGAGCGGATGTACGGTAAATATTTATGCGGAAGGACTGGAAAAAACAGGTGCCGTAAGTTTTAATCTTTACAACCCGCAAGGCAAACTCATTCACCCGTATGACGTAGGAATGCTGCTCGATCAGCAAGGTGTGGCCGTACGAACCGGACATCATTGCGCAGAGCCGCTGATAGATTATCTCGGAGTGCCGGGCACAGTAAGAGCATCCGTGGCACTTTATACGGAAGAAGAAGACATTACAGCATTCATAAAAGCGCTGGAAAAAGCAGCTATGATGCTTGGATAATATTAATCAAAAAAAATATATATCAGAAAATAATATTATGGAAGAAAAAAAGATTCAGTTGCCTGAAAATGCAGGTAGACCTTTGAAGGAAGGCGAAGTGTATGAGCCTATTCTCGACCCGCAGAGCAAACCGAAAGAAGTGACCGTTTATTCGGTAGTGATGGGCCTTGTAATGGCCGTAATCTTCTCGGCAGCAGCCGCTTATCTCGGTTTGAAAGTAGGTCAGGTATTCGAAGCCGCTATTCCAATTGCAATTATTGCAGTAGGTTTGAGCAGCGCCACCAAACGGAAAAATGCGCTTGGCGAAAACGTAATTATCCAGAGTATAGGCGCATGCTCGGGTGTAATTGTAGCAGGTGCTATTTTCACACTTCCGGCACTTTATATTCTGCAGGCCAAGTATCCGGAAATTACCGTAAATTTCATGCAGGTATTTTTGAGTTCGCTCCTCGGAGGCATTCTGGGCATTCTTTTCCTTATCCCGTTCAGAAAATACTTCGTTAAAGAAAAGCATGGCGAATATCCTTTCCCGGAAGCAACTGCAACGACTCAGGTGCTCGTTTCGGGTGAACAGGGCGGCAGTCAGGCCAAACCGCTCGTTTGGGCAGCTGCGATAGGCGGTATTTACGATTTTCTTGTTTCGACTTTCGGCCTCTGGACGGAGTCTGTAAGCACCAGAATGATGGCCTGGGGCGAGGCATTGGCTATGAAAACGAAGGTAATGTTCAGTATCAATACCTCGGCAGCCGTACTCGGTTTGGGCTATATTATCGGTTTAAAATACGCAGCAGTTATCTGTGTCGGTTCGTTCTTCGCATGGTGGGTAATTCTGCCTATTCTGGGTTCTATCGGAGAGTTTGCAGCAGCCGATCCTACTTTCCTTTTCAAGGAGTTCGCACGTCCGCTGGGCATTGGCGCAATCGCAATGGCCGGTATGATCGGCATTTATAAAAACAAGTCGATTATTGCCGGAGCATTCGGTTTGATGAAAAACGAATTCGGAGCAAAAAACAAGAGCACAAAGGATATTCTCCGCACGGATAAAGACCTGAGCATGAAGCTGTTGGCTATTGCTATTATAGCAGCTTTGGCTATTACTTTCGTATTCTTCTGGATTGGTGTATTGCACAGTTTGATGCAGGCAATAGTGGCATTCCTGGTAGTTGCAGTAATCTCGTTCCTGTTCACTACGGTAGCTGCCAACGCGATTGCAATCGTTGGTTCTAACCCCGTATCGGGAATGACGCTTATGACATTGATCATCGCTTCTGTGGTATTTGTTGCCGTTGGTATGAAGGGCGCAAGCGGAATGGTTGGCGCAATGGTGATAGGTGGTGTTGTTTGCACGGCTCTTTCGATGGCCGGAGGCTTTATTACCGACCTTAAAATCGGCTACTGGATCGGCACTACTCCTCAGAAACAGGAGACGTGGAAATTCCTCGGAACGCTGGTAAGTGCTGCTACTGTAGGCGGCGTGATGATTATCATGAACAAGACCTACGGTTTTGTTGGTGAGAATGCTCTGGTAGCTCCTCAGGCAAATGCTATGGCAGCTGTGATTGAACCGCTGATGTCGGGTCAGGGAGCTCCGTGGATGCTTTATTTCGCAGGTGCTGTTTTGGCTTTGATTCTTAATCAGATGGGCGTTCCCGTATTGGCATTCGCTCTGGGTATGTTCATTCCGTTGCATCTGAATACTCCGCTGCTGGTGGGCGGCTTCATTGCCTGGCTGGTAGGTAAGACGAAAGACGAAGAACTGTCGAAGAAGCGTCAGGAGAAGGGTACTCTGGTGGCTTCCGGATTTATTGCAGGTGGCGCATTGATGGGTGTAGTAAGTGCAGCTCTTAAATTTGCAGGTGCCGATTGGTATATGACCGGTTGGGCAGAAAGCGGCTATGCACAAATCCTTGCCGTAGTGGCTTATATTGCACTCTGCATCTATTTCTATTTTGCAAGTAAGCGAGTAAAATGACACTCCCGCATTTTTACAGAATATTCTACAGACTGACCATACTGCGCTATCGGATGCAGGTGAGCGGACTGGATGAAATAAAGGCTGACAAGACATATTTTATGCTTCCTGCACATACTGCGTATGTGGAGCCTTTTATTACATTCGGCAACTGCTGGAAAACGCCTTTCCGTCCGATGGCCGCAGAATATCTGTTTCATATTCCATTGGGCGGCTGGTTGCTCAACAGAATAGACGCAGTATCCGTACCTGAACTGACGGGCGAAAAGAACGATCCGCGGGCGATGGTGGAATATGCGCACAAGCTTACGGAAATAGGTATTCAGACGCTCAAAGAAGGCAGAAACCTCTGCATATATCCGGCAGGACACGTACGGAAAAAATGGGAAAACAAGGAGGTAATAGGCAACAGACGCATGGCTTACGAGATTTGCAAAGATCTGCCGGAAGGGGTGGAGATTGTGCTGTCGAGAAACAAGGGTCTGGAAGGCAGCCTTACCGCCCGGACGAAATGGAAACCAACGCTTTTCAGACGGAAAGTTACGCTGGAATATAAGGTAATGACCGAAGAGGTGAGAGAGTGGGCGAAGACGCTCAGCCGAAAGGAATTCAACCAAAAACTGGAGGAGTGGTATAACC
>JAGHUE010000117.1 GCA_018064985.1 Candidatus Colicola faecequi
TGTAAAGGCCAATCAGAAATACCATGCCGGTTGCGGACGTTCCAACTATTGCGTGGGCCGTATGTACGATCTCGATATGAAATGTCACGAATGCGTTCTCCGCGATGGCGAAGCCATCCCCGAGAATCTGCAGAAGGAAATTCGCAAGCAGGAGGCTGCGGCCGCAGAATCCATCCGTCAGCAGAACAACGCATAACAGATAAAACCCCTAAAGCAAATGTTAGCACTTATTACAGGCGCTTCTTCTGGCATCGGACTGATGTATGCTCGCGAACTTGCAAGCCAGGGTCACGATCTGATTATCGTGTCCAATCAGGAGAAGGAACTCGAGCAGGTTCGCCTGGAGCTTGGCGAAAAATACAACGTTCGCGTTTGGTCGGTTTTCAAAGATCTTACCTCGCCTACCGCTGCCGAAGAGCTTCACGATTATTGCCTTCAAAACGATCTGGAAGTGGATATCCTTATCAACAATGCAGGCGTTTTCTTCTTCAACAACCTGATTGACAACTCGGTTCGCCGGATCGAACTGATGCTCAATCTGCATGTGCTCAATACTACGCGAATGACCCGCATCTTCGGCGAAGATATGGCCAATCGCAATACCTATGTGGAAGAATCGGTCAACGAAGCAGGCGAGAAAGTGCTCCTGAAGCATATCAAGCCCAAGAAAGATCAGCGTCCGGGTTACATCCTGAATATGTCCTCCATGTCGGCATGGATGGCTATGCCGGGCATCCAATGCTACAATGCCACCAAAGCGTATATCAACAATTTCTCGCATTCCGTATGGTATGAGATGCATCCCTATGGCGTAAATGTCCTTTCTGTCACCCCGGGTGCAGTCGATACCGGGCTCTACGGTCTCTCTATGCCGCTCCGCCGTTTGGCAGTGGCTATCCGCGTGAGCATTCCGCCTGAGAAACTGGTCAAGAAAGCGCTCAAGTCGCTCTTCCGCGGTAAGAAGCAGTGTATGCCCGGTCTGATCAACCACATTGCCGTGCCTGTCCTCAAGCATCTGCCCGATTGGCTCGTGTTCTTTGTGATCAATAAGATTTCCAAATTTATGAAATAAGGAGAATTTTCAGAGCACCCCAACCGCAAAAAAGGCTGCCCTTTCGGGTAGCCTTTTTTAGTGGTACTGTTAGCTCGCTAGAGTGTAGGGTGCTTGTAGGATGACTGTACTTTGTTTTACTCCTGCTCGAGATCTTTGATCTGGTCGATCATCTCCTGCGCCAGCTTCATCTGCGGCTTGTAGAAGGTGAAATAGCCGATGAGGCCACCTATGATGCCGCCTACTACGATGCATCCTGCAAACGCGCCGATCACAATCCATTTCGTATGGCTGTCTTCCGGCAGGTCCATCTGACCGATCAGCTCGTAGAGATACCAGCTGCCCCATACGAAGACAAACGGCAGACCTATCTGATTGAGCCAGATGCGGTTGAGCTTGCGGTATTGCTGCATGTTTTTGGCCGTGGTAAGCAGGTCAAGCTCCATCATGTTCTGGAGGTGGAACTGCTTCCAGATCTTAATTTCCCAGCCTAGTCCGAAGAGGAAGAACAAGAAGGTAAAGAGGCAGAACGGAATGCTATGGTGCTGGCAGAAGTAGAGAATAGGCGGCATTCCGAATGCCACAATAGCTACAAGTATGATATTTGCAAACTCTCTGTTTTTGAAAGAGTTGGTGCGGCTTTTCATCAGTTTCTTGAAGCCTTCCTCGCGCAGTTTGGTCTGCTTGTTCAGTTCTGCCTGAAGCTGCTTCATCTGCTGCTTCATCTCGAAAAGTTCGTCTGTATTGTTCTGATTGTTCGTATTCATATCATCTTGGTTGTTAGGGAGTTGCTCCATGTTCTCGTTTTTCTCCAGATAGTTCTGCATATCGATGGTCTTTTCCGGTTCGTCTTTTTCCTGGTTCAATACTCTTATATCCATAGCATCAGTTTTTTAGTTGTTCGACATTTGTTTGAGTTGCTCTTTGATGCGCATCAGCCTTACGCTCACGTTCTTTACCGTGATACCTACAATGGCGGCTATTTCGTCGTAACTCATATCTTCCAGCCAGAGCAGGATGATGGCGCGGTCAAAGGGTCCGAGTTTCTGTATACGCTCGTGGAGCATGCGGTATTGCTTGGCGTCGCTTCCGCTGTCGGCTCCGTTCAGAAGCCCCGGATCGGCCAGTTCGATGCTTACGAGGTCGGTATGTTTGCGCTTGCGGTCAAACGAGATGCAGCTGTTGAGCGTTACCCTGTACACCCAGCTTTTGATATTGCTTCGTCCTTCGAAACTTTCGAAACCTTCCCACAGGTGGATGAGTGCGTCCTGTACGAGGTCGTCGGTTTCCGTCCGCTCGTCGGCAAACATCATGCACACGGAGTAGATGGTTGCTTTTTGCTCCTGTACGAGTTTCGTGAATTGTTGTTCTTTGTGGTCCATCTTATTTGTTGGGCTTTTTTTTTAGCTTTCTGTCTGTTAGACGCAGCCATCTGTAGGAAGACTACAAAAAATCTGTCTTTTCCCGGATTTTTTTCTTTTCTGGCCGTTTTTTCAGTCCATTGCGTGAATCAGTTCGTGTGAAATGCTGCCCGGCCGCGGATGATTGGGCAAGTCATGGATGCTGAACCAGCGGGCATCCGTCAGCTCTTCCTGCTGAATTTTTATTTCCCCGCTTTCGTATTCGGCCGTGAAACCCACCATCAGCTGATAGGGGAAGGGCCAGCTCTGACTGCCGAAATACCGTATGTTCTTCACCTCTATGCCCACTTCCTCGCGTATCTCTCTTCTGAGCGCGTGCTCAAGCGTCTCTCCTGCTTCTACGAAACCGGCTATGCAGGCATAGATATCCTGATTGCGTTCTACGTGGCGGGCCAGCAGAATTTCCTCTCCCCGTCTTACCGCCACAATTACGCACGGCTCTATCTTCGGGAAGTGGAGGGCTCCGCATTCCTTGCATTCGCTGGCGCTCAGCGTCGGGTGGTCATGCAGCGTGCTGCCGCATTTCGGGCAGTAGCGCATGCTGCTTCGCCAGCTGCTGAGTGCCTTCGCGCGGGCCATCATCCGTACTTCCGTTTCTTCGTGCGTTGCGAAAAATCGTCGTATCTCTATCGCCTCGTATCCTTCCGGCAGATGATATTCCTTGCCGAGAATCCCAACGCACAGATCGTTGTCTTCTTCTGCGATTATCTCGGCCATCGGATCCTGCTTGCGGATGAGCTCTACATCGTCTGTGGTCAGCGCTTTGCCGTCCTGTCGTACGACAGCCATCTTGCCTGACAGTACCACGTTGTATGTGAAAGGGTGGGTGATTGTAGTTTTTATGGACATAAGGTTATGCTGCTTGTTTGGTGCTTCTCTTACAAAAATTATACCGACTCGCCTCCTCTGTCCGCATTTATGTTGAATATGGTATATTTTTTGTAGTAAAAAACGTAATACTAACCCGTAAATCTCTATAGCCTTGATTACGCTTCCCGATTTTGCCGATGTCCGTCATCTGATTGGATACATGAACGACGTTCCGTTCGATACTACCCGTCCCGCGCTTTACAACGCCGAATCGCTTTATGGCTTCTGCCCCGATTCTGCCGAAGAGGTGTGCTATCAGTCCACCTACGACAAGCGCGTTTACGACCACTATATTTCTCACGGAAAACATGCCGATGATGCCAAGGAAGCCTTGGCCCGCTCGCTTCACGACTACTGCATGATGCAGGCGCTTGATGCCTTCCTCAAACAGTACAAACCCACTGACGTGGTGGGAGTTATGGGCGGACACAACCTCAAGCGAACCGACCCCTTCTACCGCCAGATTGTTCTCATGGCCAAGCAGCTTAC
>JAGHUE010000163.1 GCA_018064985.1 Candidatus Colicola faecequi
ATATCATATATAATAAGGCCCAAAGGACACAGGGACAGTCTCATAAAAAAGTTACAGAAACCATGTAACCTTCTCCGTCTGTCTCGGAGCATTCCGTGTCCCTCTTCGGCAATTACGGAAAACGTCCCCCTCAAAATAGTCTGTTTTTTGCGAAAATATTTGTTTTCGGTAATTTTATGTACTACCTTTGCATTGCTATTCCGAGAAGGAATGGCAATGCCCAGATTGCCACTTCGAGGAGTTGCACAAGCAAGGACTTGCACTCCTCTCGAGGCAAACTTGCATCGCAATTCCGGAATGTGATAGCAATGCTTCAGTAGGGCGTAAATCCACAGCACGTCCACACTACGCCCACACAACGCCCGAGTAGACTTACAGTAGACGTAGAGTAGACTTTCCCGCCCGCTTCGAGCCAAATTCGCCATTGCCGCGCAACACCGCCAGTTCACTAATTCACTAATTCACTCATCCGGGAGAACGAAGCACACAAACAACAAAGCCCCGGCGGAGGGCCGGGGCTGTAAGATAGAACGGGAGCAGCAGAAATTATTCAGCAGCAGGTGCTTCGATAGGAGCTGCAGGTTCAGCAGCCGGTACCTCTGCGGGCTGCTCGGCCACACCGAAATACTCCTTCTCGAGGTCGTCGAAGAAGATGGCGATAGCCATGTTCATATAGGGTAGCACCCAGATCAGACCGATGAGGAGCGTGAGGTAGCCCAGAAGGATCCATCCGATGAAGCTCAGCTGCAGGCAGAAGAGCTGCCACTTGTGGCCCTTCATCATCTTCTTGCTCAACTTCAGGCACTCGCGGAGCTTCAGTTCCTTGCGCTCATGCGCCAGATAGAACAGCTGCGAAATGGCATAGGCCCAGATTATTACCGGAATCATGCCGAGCAAAATAAGGCAGAAATACACCCACATGAAGGGGCCCTCCGGACCCATGAAAGCGTGTACGTCGCCCGTAAATGCGCCAATCAACGCAGACAGAAGCACAGCTGCAAAGATGACACCAATCATCATCAGCGCCACATAGGCCACCATCAGCAGATAGGCCAAGAGGCCACGGCCGTACTCGGCCTTGAAGAGGCGGAACATGTGGCCGCAGAGGGGCGCTTCTGCCCCACGGTACTTATCCAGCATACCTACGCTGTAGGCATAGGCGATCGGCAGGTAAACGAGGAACATCAGCGGATAGAGGATAGCCATTGCAAGCCCCGGACGAGTCTTCAGAAGCAGCTGCGAGGGCACCTCGATAGCCAATGCCAGGATAACAAGGACGAGCGAAGCCAACACGTAGGGCTTCCAGTTGCCGCGCAGCACGTCCAGCGCCCGCGAGCGATACGACTTGATAGGTTGCATAATATGATTGAATTAGATTGATTATTTCTTTTGTTCCCAGAGCCTTACCAGCCAAAGGCAAAACTGATACCTAAGCTGCTCATTCCCATCATGTCAGCAAAACCACCTTGTCTTAAAACACGACGATTACCGTCAGTAACCATATGAGAAGTATCGGTATAGAACGAGAGATCATACGTATAATGCACTCCGACGCTCAGAAGATAATCTCCCACCGGAAAAGCGAAATCATTACCGGCAGAGATCGGAAGTGATGCCATCATTTTGGACCGTCCTCCCAACACTCGGAGCACCCCGGAATCAATGGTAGGCGACACTATCATACGGGGGATAGCATAATACTTGCCCATATGAAGAGGCACTTGCACACCCAAGCGAATGCCTACTCCGAACGCAGGAAACAACTGCGTAGTCTCCTCCGTATCTACACTTGTTTCATCCAACACCAGAGAGGCCAGCACACCATAAACGAATACGCTCCGATTGTTTTCCCAAACAAGATTAACCCCTTGCGACCGACTGAAGGCATTATGATACTCGGCCCGAACATAGAGATAATTGCCAAAATCAGGATCGTAGATCGAATTGGACTTCCGGGGCTTGCCTGCTTCCGAGGCGTCGGTTTTTTCTTTGCTTACAAGATCTTTCACCTCCGGCGTACAATCAAGCGCAAGGGTATTGCTGAGGACATCGAGCGGCATTTCTACCGGCATCTTACGCAGCGAATCAATGCAAGATTTATCCATTTTGTCGATTAACTTGGCCCAAGCCTCTCCATTAAGACTCAGCCCATCGAAGAATCGATAATCAGGGGCAACGGATGCATCGTTCTTAGCGATGAAAGTATGCGCAGCAGCAGCCGGAATAGCCATGCCAACGTTGTCTCTCCAAAAAGCTTTCAAGGTATTGATTCCTACAATTTGATAGCCATCATCCATCTTCACAAGAAGCGGACCTCCTGAGCTACCCGGGTCGATGGGAGCGGTATGCTGGATGAATGCTTGTTTCGAACCATCAATCTTGAGATAAGCATTGCTCACTGAGCCTTTGGTGATCTGCCATGATGGCTTGCCGGCCAACCCCGGGAAACCGGCTGCCACAATATCCTGTCCATCGTTGACAGCATCCTTGGCCAGCTTTTGAGCAGGCTGCATGCATGAATCGGGGAGACTGATGAGCGCCAGATCGACATCCTTGTCGGTAAGCAGCACCTCACAATGAAGAAAACGAAGGGTGGTATCACGCAAGACAAATGAAACGGTAGCGGCCGGGGCATAGCCCACTACGTGCCGATTGGTAAGCACATAGCGTTCGCCATCTGCTTCAATCACCACACCGCTTCCGGCGGTACCGTTTTTGTAAGCCGACAGCACACGAGATTCACTCGAAAATCCCTTGCGGGACAACCACAGTGCATAATCGCTCAATTTGGTTTTAGCCTCGGCCGAATACTCCGCTTCGACCACGCATACGCTCTCGCGCAAGTCTTGCGCAGATGCTACTGCTGCTACAAGCGACATCAGCAGCAACAAATATTTCATCTTTCTCATAAAGAAACTTACATTTGGTCAAGAATAAACTGTAAATCAGATGCTTTGAGAGTGCCGTCGAGAATCTGCTGATAAATCTCGGGATTGTCTTTGAAATTCTCAGCACCATCCTTTGCACGCTCCGACGGCCAACAATACTCCGAAACTTTTTCCTTGGTTTTACGGTCGTTGTAGCTGCGAACATTGCCAACAAACACAGCGTGATCCATATCAGCACGCTGAAGCAGAAGCGGTTGCCATACCTGCAATCCGGGCTTTCCCAAAGCAGTCAGCGACTGGTCTGCCTCGACCCACATAGAGAACTCTCCGGACTTATAGTCGAAAGAATAGGAGCTGTAGCTGCGGAAAACGACGCCCCACTCGTTGCCCATGACGGGGATTCCCCATTCGCAGAGCATACGTCCCTTCTTGCGGGAATCTTCTATCAAAAGGCAATAAATCGTATGCTTCTCTTCGGGAAGTTTCTCACTCCAATAGGTGACGCAGCGGATGTTTTTAGCGTCAATCGTTTCTTTCTTCGTATCAACGTTCTTCACATCGATAGATTTAGCCCATTGACTGGGCATCGTCACAAAATCGTAGGTTTCCTCATGTCCGTCACGGAAAGTAACGGTGCCGTAAATTTGAATGGCAAAATTCTTCAGAAACTTCGGAATCTGAGCAGAAGCTGTGGCAGCAATAAACATTGCGGCAAAAAGGAAAAATAATTTCTTCATATTATATATGGATTATTGTGAGATTGATTTCTTTCAATTGTGCAAAGATAATTGTTTTTTCTGACACACGCAAGAAAAAATGCAAAAAAAAATAGAAATTTTCTCGGGCCTCAGGCTCTTTTCTGCAGCAGCGTAACGTAACGCTGCGTTACGCAAAAAAGCAAGCGCTACCAATTGAGCACCCGCCAGAAAACAACAAAGCCCCGGCGGAGGCCGAGGCTTTGTTGAATGTGTAAATCAGACAATATGTAAATTAGGAAATGATATTCTTTTTCTTTCCTTATTTGAGGCGCCAGGGGGCGAGGGCGTAGGACGCTTCGAGGGTGTTCTCGCAGTCGTCGGGCAAGGCGGGGAAGAAATCGAGGCCGGTACGGCTCTCGACCTCGTCGATGGAGAAGGCGTAGGCGCTGAGCTGACGATGCCCCGCCTCGTTGGGCATGATGAAACCGATGGCCTCGTAATGACCGTTTTTCTCGGCCAGGATGACCTTGAAAAAAGCCTGGGGCACAGCTATCTTACGGTAGGTGCCGATGGTCGCATAGCCGGGCTCGACAATCGGTCCGCAGCAGACGTATACATGGCCGAAATAGCGTGCCCAGCTGCGCACTTTGATCTCGAGATCGTTCCAATCGCCCTTGTTGAGGTTGTGGTTCTGCGGGCACATATTGGTCATATAGAAGCTCTCCTGCATGGCCTGGTCGCTCCAGCGCATGTCGGCCGCCGGGGCCATGTGACCACGGTCGTAACCGGAGCGCGTATAGTCGGAGGTAAGGACAGGATCGCCCTTTACGAGCGGATCGGGAAGGAATTCGTCGGTACGTTCGGCTTCGCCGTTGGTTTCCTCGGCCGTAAGCTCGTAAGCGACCCAGTTGGGGATGCGGAGCGTGGGATTGTAGCTGACCACGTAACCGGCATGCTGAATGATCTCAGCGGGGAGGTCAGCAGCCGGGAGCTCGAGGGCTTCGAGGGCAGGCAGGTCGGCGGTATCCGTACGGGCGCTGTCGGTAAGGCTATCGGGACTTCCGACAAGGAAATAGACAAGCGCCAGTATTATTACCAGAAAAGGGAGATATTTTTTCATAAAAGGAAGCCCCTTTCCCCAACCCCTATATGGAGTTCTATGGCATTCACTGGATGCCATATCGGCCCGCTTAATAAGGCGCAGGGCCTTCATCCCTAAAAGGGCAAGGGGCTAAGGATTAGGGCCATTTTCAAATTTACTAATTTGCTAATTTACAAATTGATTATTTGCTGACCGGCTTGATGCCGTCGCGCTTCATGAGCGGCTCCACGGAGGGTTCACCCTGACGGAAACGACGATAGAGATCGGCAGCTTTCTCGGTACCACCCTTCTCAAGGATGTTCTTGCGGAAGGCATTGGCAGCCTTCTTATCGAAGATGGAACCGTTCTTCTTCTGAGCCTCCTGGAAGACGCTGAACGCATCAGCATCGAGCACTTCCGACCACTTGTAGGAATAGTAGCCTGCCGCATAGCCGCCGGAGAAGATATGGGTGAAAGCGCACTCCATCTGGGTGCCGGGAACGACAGGCATAACA
>JAGHUE010000137.1 GCA_018064985.1 Candidatus Colicola faecequi
GGTGAGGAACTCAAGCGCTTCAATATCTACGATGGTATGGGGTGCGTTCTCCTTCGCCAGGCAGGTATTCCTTGCGGTATCCTCACTTCCGAGGTCCTTCCGCTCGTAGAGCGCAGGGCCCGCAAGCTCCAGCTCGATTACCTCTATCAGGGTACGGGCGCCAAGCAGAAAAAGTCGCATACACTTCGCTACATCCCCGCTTCGGCAGACCCCGAACCCGTTGCCCCGCTTACCAAGCTCGCTGCCGCTCGTGAGATTTGCCGCAACATGGGTATCACCCTTGCGGAAGTGTGCTTCATCGGCGATGACGTCAACGATCTCGACCTCCTCTCGATGGTCGGCCATCCCGTCTGCCCGTCCAATGCGCAACCTGCCGTCAAAGCCATCCCCGGCATCCGTGTCCTTCCCATCTCCGGCGGCGAAGGTGCCATCCGCTTCATCACCGATGAAATAATCCGAAACAAAGAATAACGCTATAATATGCAAGCTATTATCCTCGCTGCCGGCATGGGCAAACGCCTTGGCGAATATACGGCCGACAACACAAAATGCATGGTTCCAGTCAATGGTGTCCGGCTGATTGATCGGACACTTGAGCATCTCGCTTCTCTTTCGCTCAACCGGGTGGTGATTGTTGTGGGATACGAAGGCCAGAAGCTCATTGACTACATCGGCAACCGCTATGAAGATCGTCTCCGCATTGAGTATGTGGAGAACCCCATCTATGATAAGACCAACAACATCTACTCCCTCGCGCTCGCCAAAGAGCAGCTTCAGGAGGATGATACGCTCCTTCTAGAGAGTGATCTCATCTTTGATGAGGGTATGCTTGATCTTCTGGTCAACAATCCTTATCCAAACCTCGCACTCGTAGCGAAATATGAGACTTGGATGGACGGCACCATGGTCTGCATCGATGAAGATCGTAATATCGTTAATTTCGTCACCAAAGCCGCATTCCGCTATTCGGATGTGGATAAATATTACAAGACTGTCAATTTCTACAAGTTCTCACGTGATTTCTCCCGTCAGAAATATGTGCCCTTCCTCGAGGCGTACATGAAGTCTGTCGGACTCAATGAATACTACGAGTATGTCCTCCGCATCATCTCTTTCCTCAACAACCACGATATGAAAGCCCTTCCTGTCGGCAATCATAAATGGTATGAGATCGACGATAAGCAGGACCTTGACATTGCTGAGGCGCTTTTTGCCGATGAACAGGATATCATCCGCAAATACTATGGTCGCTATGGCGGTTTTTGGCGTTTCCCCAAGATGCTTGACTATTGCTATCTGGTCAACCCGTACTTCCGTTCCTCCAATATTATTGACGAGATGGAAGCCAATTTCCGCACCCTCATCGGAGAGTATCCATCCGGCATGAAAGTCAACACTCTTTGTGCCAGCAAGTGTTGGGGTGTACGTGAAGAATTTATCGTTCCTGGCAATGGTGCAGCCGAACTCATTAAGGCCCTTATGGAAGACCTTTCCGGCAAGCTCGGTATTATCCGGCCGACTTTCGAAGAATATCCCAACAGATACGATAAGCACCAGATAGTGGCCTTCGTTCCTCAGAATGCCGACTATCGCTATTCTGCTGATGACCTGATGGACTTCTTCGGCAAGAATCCGGTAGAAACGCTTCTTCTTATCAATCCCGACAATCCGACAGGCAACTTCATCCCCCGTGCCGACATCCTCCGCCTGGCCACTTGGTGTGAAGAACATGACACCCGTCTTGTTGTAGACGAGAGTTTTGTTGATTTTGCGGCCGGCTATCCTTCCAATACACTTCTGTCCGATGCCGTACTTCGTCAGTATCCGCATCTCGTGGTGATGAAATCCATCTCCAAAAGCTATGGTGTTCCCGGTATTCGTTTGGGTATCCTGTGTGCTGCTGATACAGCTCTTATTGCTCGCATAAAGAAGCAGGTAAGTATCTGGAATATCAACTCGTTTGCTGAATTCTTCATGCAAATCTATACCAAGTACGAGAAAGATTATCATCGTGCTTGCTTCCGTTTTATTGAAGAACGCACCCGCTTCGAGCAACTTCTGCGTGCGATTCCGTACTTGCGTGTCATCCCATCCGAAGCCAACTATTTCCTCTGCGAAGTGAAAGCTCCCTTTACGGCTCGCGAACTGGTTCTTCTCGCGCTCAAGCAGCATAATATTCTCCTTCGTGATTGCTCCGAAAAAATCGGTCTCGACGGCAAGCAGTATCTCCGTATTGCAGTCCGCAGCCATGAAGACAACGACCGCCTTATCGCAGCCCTCAATCAGATAAGCAAATAACCATCATATGAACATTACCATTTGTGGCGGGGGATCCCTCGGACATGTTTGCGCAGGCGTGCTGTCTTCCCGGGAAGACGTGTCTGTCAGCATTCTTACTACTCATCCCGACCGATGGGCGGAGGAGTTGGTTGTGACGGATGAAGATGGTCGCACCTATAAAGGAACTCCCGTTTGCATTACTGACGACCCCTCCGTCTGCATTCCTTCTGCTGAGATGGTATTGTTCTGCCTCCCCGGTTTTGCTATCCGCGAGCAGATAGAGCGCATACGCCCCTATCTGTCATTGTCTACTTCGCTCGGTAGCATCGTCAGCAGCACCGGCTTTTTCTTCTTTGCTCACGAACTACTGCCTGCAAATCAGGCGCTCTTTGGATTCCAACGCACCCCCTTCATAGCTCGTACTACTGAGTATGGACATAGCGCTCGACTGCTCGGATACAAGAAGTCTGTTTCCGTTGCTACCGAGAATATTCCCGATGTGGAGTCGTTTCGCCAGTTGATAGAACGTCTGTTCCTTACGCCTGCGGATTTGCTTTCTTCGTTCTACGAAGCAGCTCTTACCAATAGCAATCCAATCCTTCATACGGGCCGGCTCTACGCAATGTGGAGCGACTGGAAAGGAGAGACTACCACGGAGTGCCGTCGTTTCTACGCCGAGTGGGATACGCCATCGGCCGAGATGATAATCCGTATGGACGAAGAGTTTCAGCATTTGCTTGCAGTTTTGCCGATTGACAAAAGCCGGATTCCCACCTTGCTCAGTTACTATGAGCAGCCGGATGCGGAATCGCTGGCGGCAAAACTTCGCTCTATTCCGGCTTTTGTGCCGATTCTTGCGCCAATGAAGCAGGTGCCGGCCGGTTGGATTCCGGATTTCAGTAGCCGCTATTTTACCGAGGATTTCCCGTTCGGACTCCGTTTTATTCACGACCTTGCTCACCAGCACAATATCCCCAGTCCCACTATTGACATTGTTTACGAATGGGGCCTCCGTATGATTGAAAATAACGTTTTATGAGAGATTTAATAGTTAAGCTATTTGTCAAATTAGGCATTTATAAAATCACAGTTGAATATATTAATCGCTTCAAGCAGATATTTCAGGCAAAGAAAGTCCGGAAATGGGGCTTGGAAAACTTGCGGGAGGCCGATGCTGCATTTTCTGAAATAGGCTTGCAGATGTTCCCGGCTTTCGGCACTCTGTTGGGAGCCGTTCGTGATCATGGGTTCATATCCTACGATTTCGATTTAGACGTGGGAGTGATCGACGATCCTCAAAAAAGAGAGCTTCTTCATGCAAGCATGGACAAGCATGGTTTTTTGCTCCGTAAGCAAACCTATATCAACGATTCGATGCAGACTGTTTCTGAAGAAACATATGAGCGTCATGGAGTGGGTATCGACGTGTTTTTCTATTTCCCGGAAGGCAACGACGTGTTTGCTTATTGCCCCCGTAAGCATGAATACAAAGAATGGAAAGAAGCCAATCAGACAGATGGTTTTCCGGTGGCCTGCTCCTATGTACCGCAGTCAGATTTTGTTCGTCAGGATTTCCTAGGTATTCCGGTCAATATACCAGAAAAGGCGCACGAATGGTTGTGCGATATCTATTCCGATAGCTACATGACTCCAATCAAGAATTGGAACCCGAATGACTATAAAACACGCATCGTTCCGTCTCAGAAGCGATGCTACAGAAGATATATCTGATTTATGCCGAAAATCCTGTTTATATGGTATCAACGCCCGCAACCGATTCCTAACGGTGGCGACCAGTGCAGTTGCCGCAACTTTGCGCTCTGTCAGCAGGTGTTTGGCGAGAGCAACGTGGCATCCATTTATATCCATGATGGAAAAAACTATGGCCGAATGGCTGTGGCGCCCTTTCTTTTCTTGAAGGGTTACTATTATGGTATCACCCCCTCGAGAATCCGAATGATCGTGGAAGAGGCGCAGTCCTACGACTACGTGTTTATTGACAGGAGCCTCTTCGGTGTGTTGGCCAAGGTGCTGAAGGAATGTGGCTATAAGGGACGTATTGTGGCTCATTTTCATAATGTAGAACGGCAATACTTCGACCAGGCAAAGCTCCCCAAATGGCTGCCATTCCGCAATGTAATAGTGAGATGTGCCGACCAAAACGACCGCTGGTCCATGCAGTTTGCCGACAAGGTTATTGCCCTTAACAAAAGAGATGATGAGGAGCTGTTCCGCCTGTATGGCCGTCATGCAGACTTGCTCCTGCCGATAGCCTTGCCGGACGTGGCAGAAAATCAATCATTGGAAACGCTTACTTCAAGAAAACCGCTTTGCTTGACCATCGGCTCGTATTTCGCCCCTAACAATGAGGGCATTCTCTGGTTCATTAAGAATGTGCTCCCGCATGTGGATGCCACGTACAAAGTGGTCGGAAAAAACATGCATCGTCTGAAGGAGGAACACCCCGATTTGTTTGAAAACATCGAAGTGGTGAGCAATGCAGCCTCTCTTGAACCGTATTTCCGTGAGGCAGATGTGATGATCTTGCCTATCTTTTCCGGTAGCGGCATGAAGGTGAAAACATGCGAGTCGCTCATGTATGGAAAAAATATTCTGGGCACGTCGGAAGCTTTTGAGGGGTATGATGCCGAGTATGATAAGATTGGCGGGTTGTGTGACACGGCCGAGCAATTCATTGAGAAAATCCGCTTCTTCAGCAACCATTCTCAGCCTCGTTTCAATCAGTATGCACGGGCAATCTACAGAGCAAATTATTGCTATGAAGTAGTTGCCGATAAATTTGCTCATTTGTTTGATAGATGACCATAGCGCAACTCACCAAACTCTGTTAAAGTGTAAAAGTGTAAAAGTAGGGGAGCCTCCGATAGCAGGAGGCTCCCCTTTTGTGTGCCGGTAATTATGCCGTGCGGCAGAACAACCCGAGTTTGCGGTAGCGATTATCACCCAGCTTCTCGGTGAGGCCGTCCTTGCGCCAGCGAGAGAGCACTACGGCAATAGCGTTGGCGGAAGTGGACTGGTGGCACAGACTGCGGACCTGTACGAGCTGATTGGTGGTGAACTCGTCCGGCAGACGATCGATGAGCGATTTCGAAGCGCCATATTGCGTACGTTCGCTGTAAGCGGTCTGCTCCTGCTCGATCTTATCGCCGAACATCTCCATCTGTGTGCGGAAGGTGTACTCGGCTACCCAAGTTGCCATCTCTGCAACGCATGGATTGGCGCGGCAATCTTCCATCACGTAGGCCAGCATGCCGGCTCGGAAACCGATCACGGCACTACGCTTGCGGAGCATATCCATGGCTTTCGAATCGGCTGCGCTGGCTTCTGCCAGTTTCTGACCGAGCCACTCTCGGATGGCCTTCTCTACGGCCGGGCAGCGGAAGGTGCCGCTCATCTTGTCCATTCGGCGCATCACCTCTATCACCTCTGCGCGTTCGCTGTCGGTGTAGTCCTGAAAAACGGGAATGTCCTGGAAGGATGTGTCGGGCAAAGAAGCGAAGCATACACGCGTCACCAGGCCGTCTTCCGAGTCGGGAAACATGCGACGGAGCGAGTTGGGAGTGCCCGTCAGCAGCAGATTGTAGTACACCTTCACCTTGCCTCTGAACGAGTTCTCACTCTTGTACATCTGGCTCTGCTCGGCGTTGTCGAACTGCTTTCGGAGCACATCGCTCAGGTCGCCCCAAGCGCCCGCTTTCTGCATCTTCACGAGCGTATCCACCTCCTCGCTCATGCCGAAAAGATGTTTTCCCTGGGCATCCTGGAGCGATTGGAGCAGTTGCGCATTAGATACGGTCACACCGATGTTGCGCGGGCAGGCATGAGGGTCCTGAGGCTGCTCTTTTTTGTTCTTGCAAGCCTTGCGTGCCTCATCGTAGTCGTGCAGTTTTTTCCACTCGATCTCATCCTGTTCGTTGATTGGCGTGAGCAGCAGATCGATAGGCTTTCGGATGAACGACTTACCCGATGCAGCGGGAGCCGAAATGCAACTGAAGAACGAGAGCGAATGCTCCTGCTGGTCCAGATAGCGGAAACGGACGCCCGTAGCTACCGCACCTGCGGCCGGCAGGCTGGCCATGATCATGGCTGCATGATAGCTCTGAGGCAAACGGCTGCAGAGGATGCGGAGCACCTTGGGCAGCTTCGGCAACGCCAGATCGGCGGCCTTGGCACAGCCCTCTTTCTGGAGCGATGTGTGCTCCTGCTCGGCTCGGATAAGCGCTATCGTCACCTCGCGGGGTGTGTAGTTTTTGCGCGGACGGGCAATCGCCGAACGCAATGTGGCGCGACGCTCCTGTTCCGGCAAACCGAAGTTCGGAAGCACATGCAGCAGTTGCTCCTCACTGAAGTCGCAGATGTAGCGCATGTACGTGGCCAGCGTGAAATAGGCGTTGTTTCGTTCGCCTATCTCGGGCGCATTGCTGTACCCCAGGTTGCTCATCAGCACCTCCACAATCAGGCCGTACGGAATACCTTTATACATCTCCTTGGGGTCAGTCGGGATGGCATCTGATGCATCATCTGCCGGGGCGCTTTCCTGATGCTCATCTATGCCGATAACCGCCGGAACAGCCTCGCCGAACAGCATGTCGTCGTTCCGGTAGAGGATGTAGTCAGCCGGCACAGCGAAGCTGGCGCGCGACAGATCCTTCACCTGAGCGTCATATTCGCTCACGCCTATCATGCCGGCAAACCAGGCCATACTGGTGCTTACGCTCATCCCTTCCGGGCGAACGAACACCAGGCGCAAGCCCTCGCTGCTCGGGGTTACGTGCGCCAGGCAACAACCTGCCTGCATAGCCTTGCTGCGGATTCGCTCCCACAGCTCGGCGGGCGCATCCACATGGTCCAGATCCAGCATCGCCAGACCGGAAGCCGTAGCGTTCTTCGCCTTTCGCTCCTGGCCGCCGAAGCTTGCCAGGAAGCAGAATACGGGCAGCTGTTTCTTCAGTTTCGACTTGGCGTTCTGATAACGCTTCTCCTGATCGGCGTCCCACGTCCCGGCCTCTTCGGCCTGCTTGCGGGCACACGCCAGCTCGCGCAGTTGACTGCAAATATGTGCTGTCTCGCTGCTGTTAATCACTTGCTCGAACTGTTCTTTCGAGCATTCCATAGGCACACACTGAGTGCCTACCAATTTGGTTTGATAAGTGAATTTCTTCATTTGTTCAAACAGGAATCATATTCCTGCAATGTTTTGTTGAACTTTGGGTTAATTATTAATTTGTTAAGGTTCGGGAGCGGTTGCTCCCTTTTTTATTTCGCCTCCCAAGCCGCTACATACGCATCGTAGAGCTTCTGCCACTCCTCGCGTTTGCAAGCCAGTTCGGGATGTCTGCGGAAATAATTCGGACTGTCGAAGATGTGCTTGAGCAGATGCCTTCTGCGCTTCTGCGTGCCGAAGAAAGGCACTACAGCGCGGCAACGCTCGCCATCACCGCACGCCACGTGGTACACGGACGTGCTTCCGTTTTTGTCGACGGCAAAAGTGGCCATGAAATCGTCGGGCACAAACTTATCCTCGCCTTCGCCGTCTTCCAGTTCGCCCCGCATTACTGAGACGGTATTTTCATAGCGGGTCTCGAACGTTTCGTCGTCAACCCGGCCTACCAATACCCATTCCATCGCATCCCACAGGTGCGACACATCGCCCCAACCCGACGGATCGGAATAGTACGTGCCGTCAGCAAGAGCCGGGGTGTGCTCATACAGCTGCTTCCGTACGCCTGCTTTCGGGAGAACCAACGGCAGGCATACCTCGCACAGCGGTTCCTCGCCTTCCGGTTCATCATAACCATCGAACTCGCAGTCGAACTCGTGGTAATACTGAATCACATCACCTTCGAAAATCCGTTTACCGCTAAGGGCATCACGAAGGCCTGTGAAC
>JAGHUE010000111.1 GCA_018064985.1 Candidatus Colicola faecequi
ATAAGCGAAAAACTGACGGCAAAACCGGAAATACGAATATCGTCTTCGAGCATTCCGCTCTCGATAATATTCTTTCCAGTGCCGGGATAACGCACCTGCGAGAGGGCGTTGATGATATCTTGTGGGACCATTACAGAATGGATAAATTTGAATGATTATTCTTTGGGGCCGTTGTAGTTGCGGCCGTAGGAGCGATAGGAATCGGGCTCTATCTCCACTTCGGGTTCGACGAACTCCTTGTGCTGCGGAAGCGGGAAAAGGAGATACTTGATGGTGAAGCCGCGGTCGAGCCACTGACGCTCGTAATGCGTCTTGATGGAGAGATCTATCACATCGCCAAGTCCCTTCTGCTGAGTGGCATCGAGCGCAGCAATCGACTCCGGTGCATAGAGATCGGAAGTGATAAAAATCGGCTCGAGAGCGTTAGCCTTGAGGAGCTCGGAGGTGTAGGTGAAGAGAAACGGAGAATCGGTCTTGAGGTGAATGAGACCGCCATCGCGGAGGATGAGCTGATAGCGATAGAGGAAATAGGAGGAGGTGAGGCGCTTGGTGGCCTTCTTCATCTGAGGATCGGAGAAAGTGAGCCAGATCTCAGACACTTCGTTTTCAACGAAGAACTGCGGAATCATCTCAATGTTGGTGCGAAGGAAAGCGGCATTGCGAAGGCCCAGCTCCTTGGCTTTTTTCGCACCCGACCACATTCGGGCGCCCTTGATGTCAACTCCGATGAAGTTCTTATCGGGATAGCGCTCAGCAAGGCCGACCGTATATTCGCCTTTGCCGCAACCGAGCTCAAGTACAATGGGGTTATCGTTGCCGAAAACCTCATGCCAATGGCCGGCGAACTGCGGCTGCTTGGCCTCAGCCAGGCGGCGGAAATCCTTTTCTTCTATATCGTTGGCGGAAAGCTGGAAGACGTTGTCGAGGACCTCCATTTCCGCAAATTTCTTGAGTTTGTTCTTACCCATATCGAGAGTATTGAGGGTTATTCTTCAGAAAGGCTGACGCTTACACCCATGTCGGACACCCCGCGGAGAAGCGGTTCGCGCATACCATGCTGCAGGCAGATGCGGTAGTCACCCGAAAGGGGGAACCGGAGGGAGCGCTTGTAGAGCATCGGCATATCGCGACGGGAGCCGAAGCCATTGCCAAGCCATCGTCCGCGCTGGTCGGCCAGGAAATAGTCGAGCGTATCGGAGGAAATGCAGACAGAGTCGCGCCAAAGGGAGGCGAAGACCCAGAAATTCTGGTTGGGATAGTTCTCCGAATGACGCAGATTGAGCACGATGTCGTAAGCGGAGAGGGTATCGGCCACCGCAAATTCGTAAGAGAGCACAGAGTCGGCCTCCCAACCTTCGAGCGGAAGAGGCTCGTAGTGCGAGTAGATGGTGCCACGGGTGCACGAAGCACAAACGATGCAGAGCATCGCGGCAAAGATATGGAACAGGTGCTTCATCTTACTTTTCGGGTGCAGGGTTGCTATTGCCCTCACGGCGCTCGCCATGCTGGCGGTTGTGTCCGTGGCGATTGCCACGATCGGAGTGGCGACGCTCGCCCTCTTCCCGACGCTCCTCATGACGAGGTTTCTCATCGCGGGGTTTCTCCTCCCGGGAAGAATCATTGCGTGCTTCCTGTTTGCCTTCCGAGCGGCGGTTGTCGTTGCGGCCCCGGCGGTCGCGACGGTCATTGCGGTCGCGCTTCTTGTCTCCGCGTTTCTTGTCGAAGCGGTTGAGATCGCCTTCGCCTTCACCCGACTGATATCCCACTTCGGCTACGGCCGTAGTGGATTTTCCACCGAGGGAAGCGGGCTTCTTGCCCTCTTCGTTGAGGCGGATAATCTCGCGAGCCTGCTCGGGAGAGATGGTCTCGAGGTTGGCCGGGATACGCTGATCGGTAGAATAGGTAACGAGTTCGGCAAGCGGGTCGGCCGAGAAGAAATAGTAATCGGCATCGAGGGTATGGAGAACCACATCGCGTGGAGGAAGCTTGGCCGTTGCCTCTTCATAGACATCCACCTCGTAGTTGAGGCAGCACTTGAGCTTGGCGCACTGGCCGGCGAGTTTCTGCGGATTGAGCGAGATATTCTGCAGACGGGCAGCACCCGTACCTACGGAATGGAAATTGGTCATCCAGGTGGAGCAGCAGAGCTCACGACCGCAAGGTCCGGTTCCGCCGATACGTCCGGCCTCCTGACGGGCACCGATCTGCTTCATTTCGATGCGGACACGGAAAGCCTCGGCATAAACCTTGATGAGCTGACGGAAATCGACGCGTCCGTCGGCAATGTAATAGAAGATGGCCTTTGCGCCATCGCCCTGATATTCCACATCGCCCACTTTCATCTCAAGGCCGAGATCCTTGGCAAACTGGCGGGCGCGGATCATGGTCTCCTGCTCCTTGGCATGCGCTTCTGCAGCACGCTGGAGGTCCTGCTCGGTAGCAATGCGGTAGATATTGTGAATCTCGTAGCGGGAGAGATCGATGCGGTATTTCTTCATCTGCTTGGGGACAAGCATTCCGACGAGGGTGACTTCGCCAATATCATGACCGGGAGAAGCATCGACGGCCACCTTATCGCCTTTCTTGAGAGGCAGATGGTCCACATTGTGGTAGTATCCCTTTCGGGTGTTCTTGAACTGCACTTCCACGAGATCGCCTTCCGAGACGTTTTCCGGGAGGTCGGAAAGCCAGTCGGTAACGGGGAGCATGTGCGCAGAATTGCGTCGGCAAGCCGCGGAAGTGAAGCGGAAAGAACCGTTATTGAGTGTAAAATCTTCCATATTGGTTGCAAGTGCTCTTGCCCGCGGGCGAGAGCGTATGATTGTCTTATTTGATGAGTACTATCGTTTGGAGGCAGAGATCGAAGAAGATAATGCGGGCGCTGCCGTTCTGCTCGATCTGCCGTTGTGCAAGCTGGAGCTGATCCATGAGGCGCTGCACATTGTTTTCGTTGATGAAAGGCGCGAATTTGACTGCAAACTGGCGTTCGGCAGCCGTCTGGTAATTGATCTCGGGAAGGCCGAAATTGAATACATAGTATTCACGCACCTGGCGCTGGGCATATTCGAGGAAGGCTTTCTGCTTTTCGCGGCCGGCAGCGCTCATCTCTGCCGCCCACTTGCGGAGCTCGAGGAGGCAGTCGTAATCCTGGCGATGTCCGACCGACCAAGCATTACGCATAAGGGCCACGAACCAATCGAAGAACTGCTGATTCTGCTCATCGGCCCGCATGAGCTTGAGAGCCGTGAGGTAGGAGCCGTTGGCCATGTGCGCAAAGTCGATGGCATCAGAAGCGGAAAGCTCATCATCGGCAGCACGCAGGGCCGCCGTGATCTCGTCTTCGGAGAGGCGGGGAAGCGGCACTTCCTGCACACGTGAGAGGATGGTCTGAAGCAGACGCTGATGCTCCTCGCTCACAAGGATGAAGACGGTTTTCTGCGGGGGCTCCTCGATGATTTTGAGAAGCTTATTGGCGCAGACTTCGTTCATTTTCTCGGGGAGCCAGATGATCATCACCTTAAAACCGCTGCCGTAGGCTTTGAGAGAGAGCTTGCGGAGAATCTCGGAGGATTCCTTTTCATAGATCATGCCCTGCTTGTTGGACGCTCCCATGGCCTCGTACCAGTCGGCGAGATCGAAATAGGGGCGCTCGAGGATGAGTTGACGCCACTCCTTGCCATAGTCGTCACAGACGACCTCCGATTTGCCTTCGGGTTTGACCACGGGATAGGCGAAGAAGAGGTCCGGGTGCTGGAGCTTCTGATACTGGAGGCAGGTGGGGCACTTGCCGCAGCTGTCTTCGGGCGTGCGATTAGGACAGGCCATGTATTGCGCGAGCGCGAGCGCAAGGGGGAGCTTGCCCACACCGCCGGCGCCCGTGAAGAGCATGGCATGTGAGATGCGCCCGTCCTGCACGGCCTGACGCAAACGTGCCTTGACGGCATCCTGACCTATGATATCTTTAAAAAGCATAACCTGTGCGCTATCGGATAAGAGGGGGCAATATTAAAAATCGTACATTTTTCAAGGGTTCGGGAAGAGGGGTAAAAGTCGCATGGAAGTCCCATCTAAGTCGCTACAAAGTCCTATGGACGTCGCAAGGTCCCCAATCTTAAAAATCGTACATTTTTGCGGTAGATACAAAACCGCGTGCAAAGATACGAAAAAAAGTTGGTTTTGGAAAATTTCCGAGGCAAAATAGCGAATAATTGGAGAAAAATTTGTGTATTCAAAAAAAATATCGTACCTTTGCAGCCGCTTTTCGAGAAAAAGCACAGTTAAAATCATTAACAAACTAAAAAAAGTACCGTAAATGGCAACAAAGATTCGTTTGGCTCGTCATGGTCATAAGGACTACGCTTACTACCACATCGTAGTAGCAGACAGCCGTGCGCCACGTGATGGCAAGTTTATCGAACGTATTGGTTCTTACAACCCGAACACCAACCCTGCAACCGTAGATCTCAACTTCGAGCGCGCATTGTATTGGATTGGCGCAGGTGCTCAGCCGACTGACACCGCAAAGAATATCCTCTCCGGCGAGGGTGTACTCCTCATGAAGCACCTCCTCGGTGGTGTGAAGAAGGGTGCATTTGACCAGGCTGAGGCAGAAAAGCGCTTCGCTGCATGGAAGGCAGAGAAGGACGCAAAGAACGGCAAGATCTCCGCTGCAGAAGCAGAGAAGAAGCTGGCTGCTGCTAAGGCTCTCCTCGCACAGGAAGTAGAACAGAACAAGGCTCAGGCTGCAAAGCTCGCTGAAAAGCGCAAGGCTATCGCTGAGGCTGAAGCTGCTAAGGCAGTAGAGGCTGCAAAGGAAGCTGAAGCTGCAATCGCAGAGACCGAAGCTGCCGCAGAGTAAGTAACATTTCACTTACATTGATTAAAAAAGGTTCAGAACGTCAAGTTTTGGACCTTTTTTTATCGAAATAACGTCCGCGAAGATGAAAATACGGCGAAGATTTGCAAGATTGAGATTTTTTTCGTATCTTTGTAGACTGAATCAATGGCTTTTCAGCCCCAAAAAAACATGACAGACTCAACCAACAATTCCCCCATCAATCTGGATATGTTCAGACAACGTCTGAAGAAGAACAAATGGTTCTTCCTGATCAGCGTACCGGCATCGTTCGTTCTTTTCGTTGCGCTCACGTACACCACCCCGACGTATTTCAAGAACGTGCTGACGTTCGCAGCCGAAAGCGAGAAAGCCAACGACGACTATTTTGCAATGACGCTTCACCAGCCGGACCAGTATGACCTGGGACTGGGCAAGACGGAAAACGCACATACGTTTTATGCCTTCGTTCCAATCGTAGAATCCGACGGTTTCTGCGCCGACCTGCTCAAGCTGGAGGTCTCGACGCTGGACGGCAAGTTTCACGGCACATATGAGGATTACCTTCTGAACGTAACGAAGCAGGATCTGGCCGAAAGCCTGATGAGCCTTGCCATCTGGCTGAAAACCGGCGGTTTCCTGCACAAAAGCGGTGGCCCGGCTGCAATTCCGGGAGAAGGACTCATCTCGAGCGACCAGGCCAAGGCTATCGCCATCATGCACAAGCAGATAAAGGCGAAAGTAAACCGTCAGTCGGAACAGACGCAAGTGGACATCAAAGCGCAGGATCCGCTGGTTTGCTATCAGGTTTGCCAAGGCATGGAAAAGTGCATGCACGAATACATGAGCCGCTACAACCTGCAGAAGAAAGAGGAGGCGCTGCGCTCGATCGAGCAGGCCGAAGTGGCGCTACTGGCCGCTGCCGAAGAGGGCAAATTGAACGCAGAAGAAAAGACCAAGGCACTCTCTTCTTTCGCCCGCCAGCGTGCGCTGATAGAAGGCCAAATGACCTACCGCTCGGCTTTCAGTCTGATCGGCACCCCGGAAATCAAGTATGAGAAAGCAGGTCCAAGCCACCTGAAGTACCCGTTGGCTCTCTGCATTCTGTTCTTCCTGGCATCGCTTCTGATTGTCTGCCGCAAGGAACTCAGAGCCGTGCTCCAAACCCAATGATCCAACAGCACAGTCCGCGCATATCGGTAGCAATGGCTACCCACAACGGCGAACGGTTTTTGCGAAAGCAACTGGATTCGCTTTTCCGGCAGAGTCGTTTACCGGACGAGGTGGTGGTATCTGACGATGCTTCCACAGACGGGACTGTGCAACTGCTGCAAACGTATAGCGAGCTTCACCCGCTCCGGGTGGAGACGCATGCGGTCAACATTGGCGTCAACGCCAATTTTTTTCACGCGCTCGCATGCACGACAGGCGAGTGGATATGCATATGCGACCAGGACGACATCTGGTTGCCCGAAAAGATCGAAACGCTCGGGCGAGTCATGCAGAAGATGGATCAGGCACGCCCGGCAGCCGTGTCGTCATCGCGCATCGATGTCAATGCCGACGGGGAGAAAACGGGTGAACATCGGCAGAAATACACCTCGGGATGGAAGGCAACCCTGCTCACGCTGGACCGCTCGCAGGGATGCACAATGATGATCAACCGCCGTCTGCTGGAGCGCGCACTCTATTGGTACAACAACAGCGAATGGGCAGACAAGGTGATGTATGACGTACTGCTGTCGGTAGTGGCAGCCGTAGAGGGCGAGAAAATCAACCTCCCCGACCCGCTGATGCTGTACAGACATCACGACCGCAATGTGGTAGACCGGGCACAGGAGAAGAAGCCCACGTTTGCCCAACATATCCGGACGATGCGCACATATTACCCGTTTCTGATAGACTACCGCATCAGCGAATTGTCCATGATGAGCAGGATGTACGGACCGGCCAAAGAGGGAAACGAGGAAGCACTCCGATTCATGCAACAGATGCAGGCATTGGATGCGGCAGCCGGCATCCGGGAGGGGCTCGGAATCGTAATACGCCTGAAGAGCATCGGAATCGGCACCCGGATACTCACCGCCATCTGCACTCCAGCAGTAAAAGCCGCAAAACGAATTATCAAATAGACGCAACAGGAACGAATGATTCCCGCCATATTCATATTATTGCTAAGCTGCATCGCTCTCTCGCTCTTCGAGGAGAAGATGAGCGTGGAGTGGCGTGTGATAGCGTTTACGGCACTGGGAGCAGTGATGGTGCTGACGGCCGGTTTGCGCGGAGTGGATTCCACGCCCGATTCGGACACATACGCATATATGTTCGAGTTTCTGGAATCGTACGATGACAAGGAAATCAGTTTCCATTGGATCGTGACGCTGCTGCGCAATCTGGGGCTGGGAGTGAGTGCGCTGTTCATGGTATACGCAGTGATGAGCATCAGCTTGCGCCTGAGGATCATCTGGAAAATGAGCTACCTGCCTTTTCTGACGCTGGCCGTATATCTGTCGCATTTCTACCTGATGCATGACACGATGCAGATTCGATGCGCCGTGGCTTCCGCGCTGTTTCTTTTTGCCGTCTATTATCAGACCGACAGGAAACACATAGCCGCCCTCTGCTTCATCCTGCTGGGTTCGCTGTTCCACTACTCGGCGATGGCAGGCATCGTGATTCTGCTGCTGAACAACAAGCCGCTGGAGCGATGGCAACGCAAGCTGATGTATGCCATTATCCCGATCGGAATCGGCATATACGTGCTGAGCGATGTGTTCGCCGGACTGGTGATGAGCATCGCCAACGCCCTGCCGGAGTCGTTCGGCGGCGAACAGTTGGCACACTATTTGAATCTGAAGGACCGGGGCGTGGAGGCAGAATATGCCAGTTGGCAATGGTATCTGAATATCATCACGCTGATGAACATGGCATTGTACTACATATGCATCTACTTCCACAAGCCGCTCACAAGCAACTACCGATACACGCCTATCATGCTGAAATGCATGACGATAGGATGGATCTGTCTGCTCGGACTGCACGGCTTCAGCGACGTGCTGGCAACGAGATTGAGCGAGTATTTCATCGTGGTGGTAGTATTCCTCTGGGGCGCATGTATAAGCCTGATGACCCCGAAGTTGTGGGGTAAGATACTCGTGAACGGGGTGTCGTTTCTCCGATTACTTCTGAGCGTTTTCTTCTATACGTATGCTCTCTTGTTCGTATAAAAAAAATGAAGATCGCCTATATCATAGACAGCATGTCGAACGCGGCAGGACGCGAGCGGGTGGTGAGCAACAAAGCCACTTATCTGACGCGGATGGGACATCGTGTGAGCATCATCACGACCGACCAGCGGCAACGGCCCTATTACTATCCGCTGCCCCCGGAGGTAACCTGCGAGGATTGGGCGATCAACTACAGCGACTATGCCGGACAGGGAATGATTGCCAAACTGAGAGCATTCCGGCAGAAAGAGAAACTTTTTGAGGAAAAACTGCTGGCGTACGTAGAGGAAAACAAGCCGGACGTATTGGTTGCCGTAATGGATCGCTACCTGCCGGCGCTGACGAAAGCCGGACATGATTGTGCAACGGTATACGAGCATCATTTCCACAAGGAAGCCATGCAGGACGTACGCGACCGGAGCAGCCGGATGGGGTTGCAGAAGCTGGTTTACGGGCTGAAAGACCGCCTCTACACGCGCTATTATTACAACCGGGTGGATGCGTTTGCCGTACTGACCGAGGAAGATGCGCAGAAATGGGGGAAGGCTTACCGGAAAAAGATTGTGATGCCGAACAGCATCGGATACAACCCCGCACGAACGGCCGACCCGGAGAATAAGATCGTGGTAGCCGCCGGACGGCTGACTTATCAGAAAGGTTTCGACAGGCTGCTCAGCGCATGGAAGACGGTAGAAGCCGGCTATCCCGACTGGCAGCTCCGCATCTACGGCCGCGGAGAAGACGAAGCCGCCCTACAGCAGCAGATAGAGCAACTGAAACTGCACAACGCAGCCATTCTGCCCCCAACCGAAGCCATACACGACCGCATGCATGAAGCATCCGTCTTCGTTCTGTCCTCCCGCTTCGAAGGGCTACCGATGATATTGCTGGAGGCAATGAGCGAAGGGCTCTGCATCGTATCGTATGATTGTCCATGCGGACCGAAGGACGTAATACGCGACGGAAAGAACGGTCTGCTCGCAAAAGAAGGCGACGTGGAAGCGCTGGCAGAGGCTCTCGCAAGAGTGATCCGGTCTGCGTATCTGCGCAAGGCGCTCTGCCGACAGGCCAAAGCCGATGCAGCAAGATATTCGCACGAAGAGATAATGAACCGCTGGGTAGAAACGTTTGAAACACTCCGGAAAAAATGAAACAACTGTTTGCATTCGTAAATACATCCAACCCCTGCAATTCGATATACCAACAGACCAGTTTCCTCGTGAAGCGCCTGGAGGCCATCTACTCGATGCAGATTCCCGTGCTGACCGACGCAGAGCTGGACAGTCATCTGGGGAAGGACGATGAGCTTATTCTGTGGCCCTACGAGGCATTCTCGGTAAGGTTGTGCAGAATACGCGACTACAGCAACGTAGTGTTCATCTACCACAACATCACGCCGGCCCGCTTCTTCTGGACAACCGAGCCGCTCGTAGGCTGCAAAGCACTGGTCGGCAGGCTGCAACTCAGTCTGCTCCGCCGGACCGGCAGGCAGTGGCTGGCTGTGAGTGAATACAATCTGGGAGAACTGGAGAAACTGGGGTACAACAGTCCGCTGCTCTGCTACAACCAGATTCTCCCCTCGGAGATCCGCTTCGAAAAATCGGACGAGGCATCGATCATGTTCGTAGGGCGAATCGTACAGAACAAACGCTGCCTGGAATGGCTGGAGATGGCAAAGAAAGTGGCAGAAAGCAGACAGGACGGCCTGACGTGCTACATTGTCGGGAACGGAAAGAAGGGCACCGTCTACCTGAAGCGGTTCATCGAAAAAGCCGCAGCCCTCCGGAGCAACAGGCTGCGTATCATCCACACAACGGCGATGACACAAGAGGAGCTGGCGGAAGTATACCAGCGCGCGTGGCTCTACGTATCGCTATCCGAACACGAAGGCTTCGGACTTCCCGTTTGCGAAGCCATCAACAACGGCACTCCCGCAATCTACACTGCCTGCGGCGGGCAGGAGCAACTCTTGAGAAACAACGGCCTCACGACGGCAGAAAACATCGCAGAAAAAACAGCTCACCTGCTGGAAGACGCAAGCGCACGGCAGGAGTTGCTGCAGGCACAGAAACAGATTGTACGGCAGTTTACCATTCCTGCCGCAGACTCACACATAAAGCAACTATTCGACAGACTAATTCTTTGACCAAAATACGAATGAAAGTAAGCATCATTACAGTCACCTATAAGAGTGCCGCCACCCTCTCGCGCACGTTGAGGAGCATCGAGCAGCAGACTTATCCCGACATCGAGCACATCATCATCGACGGAGAGTCGCCCGATGCCACCATCCCTATCATCCACGACTACGCTGCGCGCCACAACAACGTGCGCTTCGTGAGCGAGAAAGACAACGGCATCTACGACGCCATCAACAAAGGTCTGAAGATGGCCACGGGCGACATCATCGGTATCCTGAATTCCGATGATACGCTCGCCAGCGCAGATACAATCGCACACATCGTGAAGACCTTCAAAGAGACGGGGGCCGACCTCACGTACGGCGACCTCGTTTATTGCCGCTACACACCTATCGACAACGAGCTCCGGGTGGTCCGCAACTGGGTGAGCAACGACTACAACCCGGCCAGCCTGCAATTCGGGTGGATGTGTCCGCACCCGACGCTCTACCTCCGCAAGCGCGTATACGAAGAGCAGGGCCTCTACAAGACCAACTACCGCATCTCGGCCGACTATGACTTCATCCTGCGAGTCTTCTCCAAGAAGCAATATAAGAAAGCTTACATCCCTGAAGTGCTGATCAACATGGAAATCGGAGGCGTAAGCAACCGCGATATGCGTTCGATGTACCGCAAGACGAAAGAAGATATCCGGGTATTGAAAGAGAACGGACTTTTCCACGTATACACCATCCTCGCCAAAAACGTCCGCAAAGTAGGTCAGTTCTTCCACTAAAACAGCAGCTCCGGAAAGGCCATGATCAACGTCTCCATCGTAACATACCACACGCCCGAGCAACAACTCCGGACGATAACGGAAATCCTCCGGCAGTCGGAGGCGGTGAAGCACGTGGAGGTTATCGACAACGGCCAAGGCATCAACCGGGGCTACGGAGCGGCACACAATATAGCCATCCGCAAGACGCTGGAAGAAGGAACGCCCTACCACCTGGTAGTGAATGCGGACATCCGGTTCGAGCCGGGCATTCTGAAAGAACTGGAGAAATACATGGACGAGCATCCGGATGCCGGAAGCCTGATGCCGAGAGTGATTTATCCCGACGGAAGACTGCAATACCTATGCAAACTGCTCCCCACTCCGATGGACGTTTTCGGCCGGCGTTTCCTGCCGAAGAAATGGAACGAGAAGCGCAACGAGCGCTTCGAGATGCGGCAGAGCGGCTACGACAAAGTGATGAACGTTCCCTACCTGAGCGGCTGCTTCATGCTGCTCCGCACGGAGGCACTCAAGCAATGCGGCATCTTCGACGAGCGTTTCTTCATGTATCCGGAAGATATCGACCTGACCCGCCGTATTCATCGGCATTTTCAGACGGTTTATTACCCGCATTGCACCATCGTACACGACCACGCGCAAGGCTCCTACAAGAGCGGGAAACTGCTGTGGATACACATGTGGAATCTCTGCAAATACTTCACGAAATGGGGCTGGCTGTTCGACAAAGAGCGCACGGCCTTCAACAAGGAAGCCGAGCAGCATTACCTGACAGACAAATAAGAAACCGAACGACAGAAAGAAAATCGGTCCGCTTGCACAGGCAGGCGGACCGATTATTTTTATATCGGGAACGGATGAGAAACACCGAAGGGAGCTTCGGCTCAAAGATCAGTCGGTCGAGAGGATTCCTCGCAAGCAAGCCGATTGATGAGCAGCAGGAGGAAACAAACGATAAAGATTCCCTCGATGCGATCAAGGAACGACTCCGTAAGCATATTCAGCAGGAGAACAACTGCCGGAAAGAGCGCAAACTCACGCGTGCGGCCCTGATAACAGAAAGGAAGGAACAACCATAGCAGCAGGAAAAGAACGCCCGCCAGGAGGCCGAGTTCGATGCACTCGGTCAGATACTGATTGTGGGGCGAATAAGCCCGGTCCGCAAAGCGTATCCAACCGTGAGCACGGTATTTTTCCGTAAGATATCCCTTGCTGCAACCGGCACCAATGCCGTGAGCCAGATAGTCGGACGGTGATTCGAAAACCGTGTGCCAGATGGCGATACGGGGCTCGAATGACGGTTCTTCCTGCTCGGGAGAAAAAGCGAGAATCTCTTTCGGGGAGAATTCGAACTCCTCACCCGGCCGCATATAGCTATGAGGGGTATGAACCACCAATACCCACGCGAAAACCGACGCCAACGAAACGAAAGCGACCGCCAGAAGCAGCTTTTTCCAGCCCGGCGTGCGGATGACAGCCCATAGGCCGGCCAGCACTACCACGTTGACCATGCTCATACGCGAGCTGCTCCACCAGATACCGGCCAACAGCACGAGCGAAGCCAATACGCTGAGCGTAACAGCCTGCCAGCGGCCATGCGCACGGATATGCTCGGGCAGGAGGAAGACCACTCCGATGAGCGAGAGCGTCAGCATAGTGGCATAATAGAGGCGGTGTTTGATCCAATAGGTGAGTTCCTCCAGATGAACCCAATCGAGCGATCTGGAGGGCTGTATCTCATCGGAAAGTGCCGCTTCCGCATTGTCAATCCAGTAATGCATCAGGAGGTAGACTCCTACGGAGAGAACCGACGAGACGATGAGGGTGCGGAGTATGACGGACGCTTTGTATTGCTCGTTTACGCCGAAGATGCAGATAATCAATACCGCCAGAAGATTGATATGACGGCCGAAAGTGCCCCACGTAGCAGCCGGATCAGCCGACCATAGAACAGAGCATACTTCCCAACCGACCCAGAGCGCTACGGCCATTACGGGCACAAGCTGACGGAGCCGTGGACCGATCGGTTGCGGCTTACATATCCAGCGGAGCTCGAGGGCCCAACTGATCAGCCAGATTACCCAAAGCGGACGGATAACCGCATGGGTAAATGGCAAAGAAGCCACCAGACACAGGAAAATCCAGAAGTTGAGCGTGCCGATTATTTGCCGGTAGTTGTGCATCAGGAGCCGTCAGTAAAGAGATTAGCCGATAAGGGGATAGAGGCGATAGCCAAGATAGCCGAAATAGATGAGCAGGAGGGCAGCACCTTCGTAGCGGTTGATGCGCTTGTGCTTGTCGTTGACCACAAAAAGAAATGCGAAAGCCGGACCGAGGAACGCCATGAACGCATCGAGAACCACACCGTCGTATGCCGCAAGCGGACGAACGCAGGCCGTGATACCCAGCACAAAGAAGACGTTGAAGATACAGCTGCCGACGCAGTTGCCGAGGGCCAGGTCGGAGTTTTTCTTGGCAGCCGCCATACAGCTGGTTGCAAGTTCGGGGAGAGATGTGCCGAGGGCCACCACCGTCAGACCGATGATGGCATCGGATATACCGAGGTTGCGCGCCATCTGCGTAGCCGACTTGACGATAAGCTCACCGCCAATGGTAAGGCAGCAGAGGCCAACGAGCACGAAAAGCAGAGCTTTCCACACTTTCATCGGCTCAAAACTCTCGTTTTCATCGGTATTTTCTTTCGCATGGCGGAAGAGATATACCATGTAGATAACGAAGCATACCACCAAAGCAAAACCGCCCAAGCGGGAGATATAATCGTTGGGGCCGGCTATGTGGAAATGGCCGAAACTATGCCAATCCCAATGAACGGGCTGCGTATAGCAAGCGAAGAAAAGCACAAGCACAGACGCGATGAAGGCAACGGGGATGTCCACCTTGCGCGACTGGGGCTTGGAGCTGACCGGCCAGATGAGGGCCGTGAGGCCGAGAATCACGAAGATATTGATGGAATTGGAGCCGAGGATATTGGTGATAGCGAGCTCCGAACTACCCTGGAAAGCCGAGATGATGTTAACCACAAACTCGGGCATCGAGGTGCCGAAAGCCACTACCGTGAGGCCGATAACAAGATCACTCACACCCCAGCGCTTAGCCAATCCGCTGGCGCCATCCACGAGCCAATCGGCACCCTTTACGAGTGCGACAAAGACGACAATGAGCAAAATCACCAGCACAACGGGGCTGGCAAGCCAAGCATCAAGAAAATCAAACATACGTGAACGAACAATTTTATACAGTTTTCTGCATAAAAACCCGCATAAACGGCATTTTATGCAAATGTGTACTTCTTATGAAAGTCGCATCTAAGTCTTACGTAGGTCTTACTCAAGTCTTACTCACGGGCGGACTGCATATATGCAGGAGTGAGAAGTGAGAAGTGAGAAACGAGAAGTGAGAAACGAGAAGTGAGAAGTGAGCGATCAGACGTTGAAGCGGAAGTGCATGATGTCGCCATCCTGAACGACATAGTCCTTGCCTTCGATGGAGAGCTTGCCGGCTTCGCGGCAGGCGGTTTCGCCTCCGAGGGTGATATAATCGTCGTATTTGATCACTTCGGCACGAATGAAGCCGCGCTCGAAATCGGTGTGGATGACACCAGCGCACTGGGGCGCTTTCATTCCTTCGCGGAAGGTCCAGGCGCGCACTTCGTCGGAGCCTGCGGTGAGGAACGTACGGAGGTTGAGCAGGCTGTAGGCTGCCTTGATAAGGCGGCTCACACCGCTCTCCCGGAGGCCGATCTCCTCGAGGAACATCTGGCGCTCTTCGTAGGTTTCGAGTTCGGCAATCTCCGACTCGATCTTAGCGGCAACAACGAGCACTTCTGCGCCTTCAGCCTCAGCCACTTTGCGCACGCGCTCCACGTATTCGTTGCCGGAAACGGCAGCCGACTCGTCTACATTGCAAACGTAGAGAACAGGCTTGGCGGTAAGGAGGAAAAGTTCGTGCGCAGCGGCTTCCTCTTCCTTGTTTTCGGGAGTGACTACGCGAGCGGACTGACCCTGCTCGAGGGCGGCCTTGTAGCGGAGGTAGATCTCGAGGGCTGCCTTGGCCTGCTTATCGCCGCCTACACGCACCTGCTTCTCGATCTTCTGAATGCGCGATTCCACCGTTTCGAGGTCCTTGAGCTGAAGCTCAGCATCGATCACTTCCTTGTCGCGGATGGGGTCGATAGAGCCGTCTACATGAACGACATTGGGGTCGTCGAAGCAGCGGAGCACGTGGATGATGGCATCCGTCTCACGGATATTGGCCAGGAACTTATTGCCCAGACCCTCGCCCTTGCTGGCGCCCTTTACGAGGCCGGCAATATCGACGATTTCCACCGTGGTAGGAATCACACCGCGAACGGGCTTGCAGAGCTCGCCGAGCTTGATGAGACGCTCATCGGGAACGGTGATGACACCCACGTTGGGCTCGATTGTACAGAACGGGAAATTGGCAGACTGTGCCTTGGCGTTGGAAAGGCAGTTGAAGAGAGTGGATTTGCCGACGTTAGGAAGGCCGACGATACCGCATTGAAGTGACATGAAATATTCGTTATTGAGAGATGAAAATTAAAAACACAGACCGACGTGCGCATACGCGCGTCAACTATAATTAGGCTGCAAAATTAGTCATAAAAAATGAGACCGCCAAATTTTCCACAAAAAAAGTCATTTTTTACTTCTTTTATTGAAAATAATTTACTAATTTTGCACCCGTAAAATAATGCCTGCAGAAGGCCTTGAAACGCATCAACTATTAAATTAACATCATATGAAAGCACTTAACAAACAAACGGCTCCGAAGGCAGTAGCACCGGAGAAAATCATTCAGTTCGGCGAGGGTAACTTCCTCCGCGCATTCGTAGATTGGATTATCTGGAACATGAATCAGAAGACCAATTTCAACGCATCGGTGGCAGTAGTACAGCCGATTGACAAGGGTATGGTAGAATGGCTCAACGGCCAGGATTGCCTTTACCACGTAAACCTCCAGGGTCGCCTGAACGGCGAAGCCGTCAACTCGCTCGAGCGCATCGACGTAATCAGCCGCGCGCTCAATCCGTACAGCCAGAACGCCGCTTTCATGGCGCTTGCTGACCAGCCGGAAATCCGCTTCATCATCTCCAACACCACCGAGGCAGGTATCACCTTTGACCCGAACTGCAAATTCACCGACGCCCCCGCATCGGCTTATCCGGGCAAGCTCGTTCAGCTCCTCTACCGTCGCTACAAGACTTTCGGCGGCGACCCGAAGAAGGGCCTCATCCTGATGCCTTGCGAGCTCATCTTCCTCAACGGCCATCACCTGAAAGACTGCATCCGCAAGTATATCGAGCTCTGGAAAGACGATTTCGCAGCCGACTACGAAGGCTTCAAAGAGTGGTTTGAGAAATACAACTACGTTTGCGCTACCCTGGTAGACCGTATCGTGCCGGGCTTCTCGCGCAAGGAGATTGCTCAGATTCAGGAGAAAGTGGGCTATGCCGACAACCTGGTCGTACAGGCAGAGATCTTCCACCTCTGGGTAATCGAAAAGCCGGAGAATATGTCCATCGAAGAGCTCCGCGCTGAGTTCCCGGCAGAGAAAGCCGGCCTGAACGTGCTGATCGCAGAATCGGAGAAGCCGTACCACGAGCGCAAGGTAACGCTCCTCAACGGCCCGCACACCGTTCTTTCGCCCGTCACCTACCTCTCCGGCGTGAATATCGTTCGCGACGCTTGCAATCACGAGGTACTCGGCAAGTATATCAACAAGGTAATGTTCGAAGAGCTCCTCGAGACCCTCAACCTCCCGAAGGAAGAGCTCAAGGCTTACGGCGAGAGCGTTCTCGAGCGCTTCAACAACCCGTATGTAGACCACGCAGTAACGAGCATCATGCTCAACTCGTTCCCGAAGTTCGAGACCCGCGATCTGCCGGGCCTGAAAACCTATCTGGAGCGCAAGGGCGAGCTGCCTAAGGGCCTCGTGCTCGGTCTCGCAGCCATCATCACCTACTACAAGGGCGGTGTACGCGAAGACGGCGCACCGATCCAGCCGAATGACGCACAGGAGATCATGGATCTGCTCGCAGAGCTCTGGGCAACCGGCGATCTGCACAAGGTAGCAGAAGGCGTACTGGGCGCTACCGACGTAATCTGGAAAGAGAGCAAGCAGAACCTCAACGAGGTTCCGGGCCTTACCGCTATGGTAGAAGGCTTCCTCAGCGACATCCAGACCAAGGGCATGCTCGAAACCGTTAAGTCCATCCTTTAATCAACCGATACGCCGCAGGGCCGCCTCCGGGCGGCCCGAGCGGACACCAACGTTATGACGCAAATACTGAAAATCAACGAGGCTGACAACGTAGTTGTAGCCATCCAGGCGCAGCAGAAAGGCGCGCAGATAGAAATCGACGGAAAGGTGATCACCGTGCTGGAAGACGTTCCCGCAGGCCATAAGATTGCCATCAAGGACCTCGCCGAAGGGGAAAACGTAGTAAAATACGGTTTCCCGATCGGCCACGCGAAAGAGGCAAAGAAAGCCGGCAGCTGGATGAACGAGAACAACATCAAGACCAACCTTGCAGGCCTGCTCGAATACGAATATCATCCAAAGGATGTAGTGCTCGACATTGCCGACGAGAAGCGCACCTTCATGGGCTATCGCAGAAGCGACGGCCAGGTGGGCATCCGCAACGAGGTATGGATTGTTCCGACGGTAGGTTGCGTCAACGGTATCGTGAACAAGATCGCCGAACGCCTCCGCCAGGAGACGGGATGCGAAGGAGTGGACGGCATCTACGCTTTCCCTCACAACTATGGCTGCTCGCAGTTGGGCGACGACCACGAGAACACCAAGAAAATCCTGCGCGACATGGTTCACCATCCGAACGCAGGCGCCATCCTGGTAGTGGGCCTCGGCTGCGAAAACAATCAGCCTGACGTCTTTGAACAGTTCTGCGGCAACTACCGCAAAGACCGCGTGAAATTCATCGTCAGCCAGAAGATTCAGGGCGACGAAGTGGAAGCCGGTCTGGCAGTAGCCCGCGAGCTCTACGGTCTTGCTAAGGAAGACAAGCGCACGGAGGTGCCTCTGAGCGAGCTCAGAGTGGGCCTGAAGTGCGGCGGAAGCGACGGCTTCTCGGGCATCACGGCCAACCCGTTGCTCGGCGTCTTCTCCGATTATCTGGTAGCTCAGGGCGGCACTACCGTGCTTACCGAAGTGCCGGAGATGTTCGGCGCAGAAACGATCCTGATGGACCGTTGCGCAAGCAAAGAGCTCTTCGACCAGACCGTAAGCCTGATCAACAATTTCAAAGATTATTTCCTGAGTCACGGCGAGCCCGTAGGCGAGAACCCGTCGCCGGGCAACAAGGCAGGCGGCATCAGCACCCTGGAAGACAAGGCGCTGGGCTGCACGCAGAAATGCGGCAAGTCGCTCGTTCGCGGCGTGATGCCTTACGGCGAGCGCCTCGAGGTGAAGGGCCTCAACCTGCTCTCCGCTCCGGGCAACGACCTCGTAGCATCCACCGCGCTTGCATCGTGCGGCTGCCATATGGTGCTCTTCACCACCGGCCGCGGCACCCCGTTCGGCACCTACGTCCCCACCATGAAAGTGTCCACCAACTCGGGCCTTGCCAACAACAAGCCCAGCTGGATCGACTTCAATGCGGGCGTGATCGCCGAAGGCGAAGACATGCAGGCAGTAGCACGCCGCTTCACCGACTACATCATCCGTGTAGCTTCGGGCGAAGAGGTCAACAACGAGAAGAACGGCTACCACGAGATAGCTATCTTCAAAAACGGTGTGACGCTCTGAGAAAGCCTTTCCCGCTGACTCATTCAGCATAACAAGTATTGAACCCCTCGTGCGGGAGACAATCCCGCACGATCTCCTTACCCCCGCGAGGCAAACCCACGGGGGGTGCAGTTTATGGTAGAAACTAAATGGCATATCAATGAACTGACGGAGGAACAACTCGAAATACGGAACGCGCTGGCTGCCGAACTCGGCATCAGCCCGCTCTCTGCTTCGCTGCTCGTAACGCGCGGCCTGCTTACCGCGGCCGACGCGCGCGCTTTCATCCGGCCGCAGTTGAGCCAACTTCACGACCCCTTCCTCATGAAGGACATGAAGGAGGCGGAGGTGCGGCTCTCGGCTGCCATCGCGGGCGGCGAGCGCATCATGATCTACGGCGATTACGACGTAGACGGCACCACGGCCGTTTCGCTCGTTTACACGTTCCTCCATTCGTTCTACGACAATATCGATTTTTATATTCCCGACCGCTACACGGAGGGCTACGGCATCTCTTTCCAGGGCATCGACCATGCCAAGGCTACGGGATGCAGCCTGATTGTAGCGCTCGACTGCGGCATCAAATCGGTGGATAAGGTGGCTTATGCGGCCGAACACGGCATCGATTTCATCATCTGCGACCACCACAAGCCGGGCGATGAGTTGCCGGCAGCCGTAGCGGTGCTCGATCCGCAGCGCGACGACGACACCTATCCTTACAAAGAGCTGTCGGGCTGCGGCGTGGGCTTCAAGCTCATGCAGGCATACGCCAAGCAACACGGCATCTCCTTCGAGCGCTTGCGTCCGACGATGGCGCTGCTGGCGATGAGCATCGCCTCGGATATCGTGCCGATCACGGGCGAGAACCGCATCCTGGCGCACTACGGCCTGATGGAGGTGAACAGAAACCCGTCGTTGGGCCTCCGCACGATCATGAACCTGGCCGGCATCGCGCCGGGCCGGCTCACCGTGAGCGACCTCGTCTTCAAGATCGGGCCGCGCGTGAACGCCTGCGGACGCATCCGCAGCGGCGCTGATGCCGTGCGGCTGCTCATCACCGAAGATACCGAGCAGGCGAAGGAGCTGGCGCAGGCCGTAGAAGACAACAACAACGAACGCAAAGACCTGGATAAGAGCATCTTCGACGAAGCGCTCCGGCAGGTGGAGCAAGACCCCGAGCGCGATACGAAAGCGTCGACCGTGGTATTCTCGCCCAACTGGCACAAGGGCGTTGTGGGCATCGTAGCGAGCCGCCTGACGGAGAGCTACTACCGCCCCACCATCGTGCTCACACAAGGCGACGACGGACTCATCAGCGGCTCGGCCCGCTCGGTGAGCGACTTCGACATCTATTCGGCCATCGACTCGTGCCGCGACCTGCTCACCAACTTCGGCGGACACGATTTCGCGGCCGGCCTCTCGATGGCGCCGGAAAACCTCGACGCCTTCAAAGAGCGCTTCGAAGCCTACGTGCAAGCCCACATACAGGACTATCAGAAAGAGCCGCAGATCAACGTGGACGCCGAGATCATCTTCGCCGACATCACCCAGCAGTTCTTCCGCATCATCCAGTGCCTCGAGCCTACGGGGCCGGGCAACCCGAAACCCGTGTTCGTCACCCGCGGCGCCATCAACTACCGCTACTCGAAGCGCGTGGGACGCAGCGGCGAACACCTCCGGCTGAACGTGACCGACCGGTCGGTCAGTGAGTTCGGATCGCCCGTTTTCATCGATGGAATTGCGTTCGGGAAAGGCGACTTCGCACCGGTGCTCCAAAACGGTCAGGCGGTGGACCTCTGCTACGCGCTGGAGGAGAATTGCTACAAGGACCACGTGAGCATCCAGATGATGGTGCAGGACATCAAGAAGCGATAAACTTAAAAAAATATGGGGTATGTATTTGCATATCCCATTTTTTTTCGCTACTTTTGCACCGACAATCCAATACGCAACAGAATCACTCAAAATATGTATTCAGAAAGAGACAGCCAATCGCCCATCCAGCGCCGCGGAACGATTGAGGTAGTATGCGGCTCGATGTTCTCCGGCAAGACCGAAGAACTCATCCGTCGCATGAAGCGCGCACAGTTTGCCAAGCAGAAAGTGGAGATCTTCAAGCCGGCTATCGACGTACGTTATTCGGAGCTTGAAGTAGTGAGCCACAACCACAACTCCATCATCTCCACCCCGGTGGATTCGGCAGCCAGCATCCTGCTGCTGGCCGAAGATGTAGAGGTAGTGGGCATCGATGAGGCGCAGTTTTTCGACATGGCCATCATCGACGTATGCCGCAAGTTGGCCAGCCGGGGCATCCGCGTGATCGTAGCGGGCCTCGACATGGACTACAAGGGCGTTCCCTTCGGCCCTATGCCTGCCCTGATGGCTATAGCCGACGACGTTTTCAAGGCACACGCCATCTGCGTGCGTTGCGGCAACCTGGCCAATTTCAGCCACCGTACCGTAGAATCCACCCGTCAGGTGCTCCTCGGCGAGACCGAGAAATACGAGCCGCTCTGCCGCCATTGCTTCGAAGAAGCAGCCAAAGAGCTGATCTACCAGGTGGAAGAAAACATTTTCAAGGAAGAAGAATAAACCTATCGGCCGTTTGATACTGGTAGACGTCATATTGCCGCTGGCGGTAGGGAGCACCTATACCTATCGCTGGCCCGCAGGCAGCCCGATGAACCCGCAACTTGGTATGCGGGTTCTCGTGCCTTTTGGCAAGAAGAAGATCCACACCGGTATCCTCTACCGCTGGCACACCGAGCAAGAAGAGGCCGACCGCACCTTCGAATACAAGGAGATCTACTGCCTGCTCGACTCCTACCCCATCCTTACGCCCACGCAGCTCAAGCTCTGGGAGTGGATAGCCGACTACTATATGTGTACGCTGGGCGAGGTGATGAAGGCGGCGCTGCCCACGGCACTCAAGCCCGAGAGCGAGACGCGCGTCTTCCTCGAGCCCGATTTCATTGCAGCCGGTCCGCTGCCCCGCACGCAGCAGCAGTTGCTCGACATGCTGACCGACGGCAAGCCCCACAGCATAGAAGAGATCACCCGCTCGCTCGACGTGCGTAGCGTGCTCCCGCATATCAACACGCTCCTCGAGATGGGGGCCATCAGCGTAGAGGAGCACGTGAGCGACCGCTATGTGCCCAAGACGGAGCACCGCATCTCGCTCGCGCCCGATTTCCCCGACGCGAAGCTCGGTCCGCGGCAGCAGGAGCTGCTCCGCTTCTTCCTCGGCCTCGGAGAGGAGAGCATCAGCCGCACGGAGCTCATCCGGCAGTCGGGTTGCTCGCTCGCCATCGTGAAAGGACTCGTGGAGAAAGGCATTTTCGTGGACACTACCGTAGGGGTCGACCGCCTGCAGGAAGAGGGCAAGACGGCCGAAGCCCATCCGCTCAGCCCCGCGCAGCAGACGGCCTACGACGAGATAAGCGCCTCTTTCCTCACGCACAACACCACCCTGCTCCACGGTGTCACTTCCTCGGGCAAGACCGAGGTGTATATCCGCCTGATAGAAGAGCAGCTCCGCGCCGGCAAGCAGGTGCTCTACCTCGTGCCGGAGATAGCCCTCACCACGCAGCTCACCGACCGCCTCCGCCGCGTGTTCGGCGAGAAACTGGGCGTCTACCACTCCAAGTTTTCCGACCAGGAGCGCGTGGAGATCTACAAGAACATACTTTTCCACAAGAAATATGAGGTAGTGATAGGCGTGCGCAGCAGCCTTTTCCTGCCGTTCGACCGCCTCGGCCTGATCATCATCGACGAAGAGCACGATGCGTCGTACAAGCAGCAGGACCCCGCCCCGCGTTATCACGCGCGCAGCGCGGGCATCATTTTGGCCGGGCTGCACGGGGCCAAGACGCTGCTCGGCACGGCTACTCCGGCTCTGGAGACCTACTACAACGCCTGCTCGGGCAAGTTCGGGCTCGTTCGCCTCACCGAGCGCTACAGGGGGCTCTCGCTGCCCGAGATTCACCTGATCGACCTCCAGCGCCAGTACCACCGCAAAGAGATGTACGGTCATTTCTCCGACCCGCTGCACGACCGCATACGCGAGGAGCTGCAGCGCGACAAGCAGGTGATCATCTTCCAGAACAGGCGGGGCTATTCCAACTACATGGAGTGTAAGCAATGCGCCTACGTGCCCAAATGCGTCAACTGCGACGTGAGCCTCACCGAGCATAAGTTCAGCCATACGCTCGTCTGCCACTACTGCGGCTATACCATACCTGTCCCCGGCGTCTGCCCCGCCTGCCATCAGGCCGACACGATGGCCGACCGCGGCTTCGGCACCGAGAGGATAGAAGACGAGGTGAAGCAGTTCTTCCCCGAGGCAAAAGCCGGACGCATGGACCTGGATACCACGCGCACCAAAAACGGGCACAAGCGCCTCATCCGACAGTTTGCCGAGAAGCAGATCAACGTGCTGATCGGTACGCAGATGGTCACTAAAGGTCTGCATTTCGACGACGTCAGCCTCGTGGCCGTACTGCGGGCCGACGCGCTCCTCAATCAGCCCGATTTCCGGGCCTACGAGCGGGCTTATCAGATGCTCGAGCAGGTGGCAGGCCGAGCGGGCAGAAAACCCGATGAAAACGGGCGAATCGGACAGGTGGTGATACAGACTACCGACCCGCAGAACCCCATTTTCGGTTTCGTCAGAAGCCACGACTACGAGGGCTTCTACCGGGCGCAGCTTCGCGAGCGCGAGCTCTTCCGCTACCCGCCCTTCTACCGCATCATCGGCATCACCCTGCGCCACCAC
>JAGHUE010000097.1 GCA_018064985.1 Candidatus Colicola faecequi
CTAAGCCTAAAATCAGTAATGTCAAAGATCAAAATGACCCTAATGGGCAATTAATATTAAAATTTAAATAGTCCCAAATTTTAACGGGACACTAGTGATTAAACTCTAAAAATGATTGTAGGAAATACCAAGATAACGAATGCTCCTAAAGAGGCGAAAGGTTCGTTTGCAGAAATAGGAGGGGAGAAGTTCTATAAGATTGAGAACTTCGACATGATGCAGCCGTTTTTCATCTCGCTAGCATCGGATGTGGATTTGTGGATGTACCTTTCCAGCACGGGTGGCCTCACCTGTGGCAGAAAATCGCCCGATACGGCTCTGTTCCCGTATTATACCGATGACAAGATAACGGAAGGTGCGCATTTTACGGGACCCCGTACGCTGGTAAAAGTGCTGAAAGGGGAGGACACGTATCTATGGGAACCGTTCTCTGACCGCCAGACGGGAATGTATGATGTTTGCCGCAGTATTTCCAAGTCGGTAACGGGTAACAAACTCATTTTCGAGGAGGTTAACCGTACGCTCGGTGTAAGTTTCAGTTACCTTTGGACGAGTGCAGATCATTACGGATGGATCCGTCGTGCTTCGCTTGGCAATCTGAATGCAGAGCCGATTGAGATGGAAGTGCTTGACGGCCTCCAGAACGTACTTCCGGCAGGAACCAACCGCCAGACGCAGAACGTATATTCCACTCTTGTTGACGGCTATAAAAAGACCGAGCAGGCAGGCGATTCGCCTTTGGTGCTTTTCCGAATGGAGGCAATCATGGTCGATCGTGCAGAGCCCTCGGAATCACTCCGCTGCAATACGGTTGGCATATGCGGCTTGCATCCGGAAGCTCGCATTCTTACCTCCAACCGCCAGCTTGATTTCTTCCGTCAGGGTGGAGCAGTAGTACCCGAACCCGAGTCAAAGGGTGTACGTGGTGCTATCTTCACGTGGCAGAAAGTTGCTCTTTTGAGCAATGCCCGCAAGCAATGGTATTACGTGGCAGATGTGGAGAAAGACGTATGCGACGTAAAGGCTCTCATGCACGAACTGAAGGAAAAAGATGCAGCACAGAAAATCGAAGAGGCAATTGCTGTTTCAACAGCCACTCTTCGCGAAATTGTTGCTCTCAACGACGGTATTCAACAGACAGCCGATACACATCTGGATGCCCGTCATTTTGCCAATGTTCTTTTCAACACGATGCGTGGCGGATTCTATGTGAACAACTATCAGATAGGTGGGGATGCTTTTGCCGCTCACGTTCGTCTGTTCAATGTGGCATTGGCAGATAAGCATCAGACATTCCTGCAGTCGCTTCCCGCATCAATCGCATATGCAGAGCTCGGTAGGATGGTTCGCGAACAAGCCGATCCGCAGCTGGAACGCTTGTATCTGGAGTATCTCCCGCTCACATTTTCCCGTCGACATGGTGATCCTTCCCGTCCGTGGAATCTTTTCAACATCCGCGTGAACGACAACAACGGCAAGCGTCTGATCAGTTACCAGGGCAATTGGCGCGATATTTTCCAGAACTGGGAAGCACTTTCGTTGAGCTACCCCGGCTTTGTAAATGGTATCATCGCCAAGTTCCTCAATGCAACTACCATTGACGGATACAACCCATACAAGGTTACTTCCGAAGGCATTGATTGGGAAGTGATCAATCCGGATGACCCGTGGTCGAACATCGGCTATTGGGGTGATCATCAAATAATCTATCTGCTCAAGTTGCTCGAACTGAGCCAAGCGCATGATCCGAAGGCCCTTCGCAGCATGGCCGGCAAGAATATTTTCGCTTTTGCCAATGTACCGTATCGTTTGAAAGCGTATGAAGAGATAGTAAAAGACCCCAAGAACAGTATCCTCTTCGATACGGACTTACATGCGACTCCCATGCGACTTCAGAGCGAGGTCGGACAAGATGCAAAATTGATCCTCCGCGACGGTCAACCGTTGCTCGTTTCCTTTACTGAAAAACTGCTCATTCCGTTCCTCACCAAGATGAGCAACTTCATTCCGGATGCTGGTATTTGGATGAATACGCTCCGTCCGGAGTGGAATGACGCCAACAATGCGCTCGTTGGATTCGGTTCTTCTATGGTCACGCTTTGCTACATGCGTCGATTCGCATCGTTTGCCCGTGATTTTTACAAGGATATGGCTGCTGATGCAACTGTATCGGCCAACTTGAAACATTTCTTGAGAAACGAACTTGCAGTAATGCATGATCATAAGGATGCGCTTGATGCCGGATTTACTCCTGTTTCCCGTCGTTCGTTTACAGATGGCATGGGCCTTGCCGGCGAAGCTTACCGCAAAGCGGTATATGCACAGGCATGGTCGGAGGAAGAGATTCTTTCTTCCAACGAGATTAGTGCATTCTTCGAAGAGGTACTTCGTTTCATCGATGCGTCCATTCGTACCAATAAACGTCCGGATGGACTCTATAACGCTTACAATTTGGTCGACTTTTCCGGAGATTCAATCGAAGTGAGTACGTTATACCAGATGCTCGAAGGTCAAGTAGCTATTCTTACAAGCGGCATGCTCTCAATAGAAGAGACAGTAGAACTCATCAACCAGATGCGTCATTCAAGCTTGTATCGCGAAGACCAGAATTCGTATATGCTGTATCCGGCCCGTCGAAGAGCTTCGTTCTTCGAAAAGAACATTATCCCGGAGGAAGTGAATGCATGGCCGGAGACGGAAGAATTGCTCCGGAGGGGCGTTTTTACCCGCGATATGGATGGTATTCTGCACTTCAATGCCGGCTTCAACAATGCCGATTTTCTGAGGCGTGCGGCTGTTGGCGTGAGTGCTGATGTATTGGAAAAGGCTGTCAGTCTGTATGAAGATGTCTTCTGCCATCGTGCATTTACCGGCAGAAGCGGCACGTTCTACAAATATGAAGGCCTTGGCTGTATATATTGGCATATGGTAAGCAAGTTGCTGCTTGCTATTGGCGAGAATATCGTTCGCTTTGATGAAGCAGGAGTTGATCCTCAGTTGCTTGAGCAGTTGAAACATCAGTATCATGATGTGAAAGACGGTATCGGGGCGCACAAATCGCCTGCTGCCTATGGCAGTTTCCCATTCGATCCATATAGCCATACGCCTTCGATGGCAGGAGTGCAGCAACCCGGTATGACCGGCCAGGTGAAGGAAGATATTATCAATCGTTTCTTCGAATTGGGTTTGCGCGTGGAAGAAGGTATTCTTCGCATAGCGGACACAATGATCAACCCGCGCGAATTCGCTGACGGAGAGCTCCGGTTCACCTACTGCTCTGTTCCGTTTGTATACGCGCTCGGAAAAGAAGAGAAGGGTATTGCCGTAAGCTTGGCCGATGGCTCGCTTATGGTGTTGTCCGGCAATCATCTGACGGCAGAACTTTCGGCTCATCTTTTTGCTCGCGACGGTTTTATCACACGTATTACCGTCAACTTCTGAACATCCGGCTCTTAGTTACCTTTATTCTAATGCAATAGGTTCTCTCTTCATTTGAGGAGAGGGCCTATTTTATTAATGCAGAATGTATTGTTAATATACTGAAAGTCTGAAGTAGCGATGTAATTTGTATTGAAAATTTGTATGAATTATACAAAAGATTGCAACATAAGCGAAGCCAAATGACGGAGGGAAATAGATTGTGCATTTTTTTTTCGAAATAAATATTTGTTTGTTTCAAATATTATTTGTAATTTTGTCGCAGATATATTTCAACTAACATTATTACATACGCCCAGCCTATGAAAACTAAGATTTTTATTGCTTTGCTGCTTCTCTCGACTAGCGTCATGATGGCCCAGAAGACAGTAGAAAAACGCACTTGGAAAGGCACCGGCTTCTCCGGAGCCTATGTCATGAAGAACGGAGAATTAATCCCTGTTGATCAGATTGACACCATTCAGCCCGCTGCGGAAAATAAGGAAACGGTTACTTCCGTCCGGGAAGAAACTACCACTGTAGTCAAGTCGGAAACCCCTATGGTCATTGCTGAAGTTCCCGTTGACAACCGTCCGGGTTCCTATCGTATGGCCAAAGAGTTCTATGGTTGGGCTGGCAAGAATTTCCTCAGCTTCGTCAGCGGTGGTTATACCTACAACTTTTTCGATGGTACTCACATTGTAGACATGTCCATTCTCGATTGGCGTACACACTGCTTCGGTATGTCGCTCTTCAATGCCGAACTTCAGATCAGCCCCTTCGAGAAACGCGCAGTCTATAAGCCGACTATTAATTTCTACATCCCATGCTGCAAGTTCCTCGCTGTCAAACTCTACACCGGTCCTGAAGCTGACATGTCCTACATCTACAAGGCGAAGCGTGACTACGAGTACGACTACGACAATGATTTCTTCCTCAATATCGATGCCGGCATTGGCTTTCAGTTCGTCCCCTACGGCATCGTTCCTGTTGAAATCCTCGCTGAATACCGCTATCCTATTGATGTGCACAACGATAAAGTCAACCTACCGCACCGCGATTTCATGAACCAGGGCTTCTATCTCACCGGTCGCATCTATCTCGGTATGCCATTTGGACAGTCGCATAAATGAAAAGGCACGATTTTTGTTCTGAAAAAGAGCATTCTTTGCGCTGAAAATTTATTACTAATCAATAATACATAAAAAAACATGGCTAATAAATACGCAGGTTCCCAGACCGAGAAAAATCTGGAAGCAGCTTTTGCTGGCGAGAGCCAGGCACGTAACAAGTACACATATTTCGCTTCGCAGGCTAAGAAAGACGGCCTTGAGCAGATTGCTGAACTCTTTCTCAAGACCGCAGAAAACGAGAAAGAGCACGCTAAGATGTGGTACAAGGAGCTCCACGGTGGTATCTCCGGCACCGCCGACAACCTCAAAGAGGCTGCCGATGGCGAGAACTACGAGTGGACTGACATGTATGAAGGCTTTGCTAATACTGCCGAAGAAGAAGGTTTTACTGCGCTCGCTAAGAAGTTCCGCATGGTAGCTGCTATCGAAAAGCGTCATGAGGAGCGCTATCGCGCACTCCTTCACAACATCGAGATGCAGGAAGTGTTCGCTAAAAGCGAAGTAAAGGTTTGGGAGTGCCGTAATTGTGGTCATATCGTAGTTGGTGAGAAAGCTCCTGCGGCTTGTCCTGTATGCGCTCATCCCCAATCGTTCTTCGAAATTGAGGCTAAAAACTACTAAAAAACCATGCGAATAAGGCGGCCGGTCTCTTACTTTCGCCTATTCGCAGTTTCTTGATACATAGAATTCCGTCCTCCCATCGTTGGAGGACGGGATAATTGTTTTTCTTTCACATATCTTCTTATGCGTAAATTTTTCTATCTGTGTCTGCCGCTGCTGTTGCTTTCTTGCACCAAGGTGGATAAAAACAACGATCAGACGGATAATATGAAAGATGCTGTTCTCGAAAATATCCTTACCCGTAAGAGTGTGCGTCAGTTCACTGACGAACCTGTTGATAAAGCTGATGTAGATGCTATTCTCCGTGCGGCCTTTGCTGCTCCTTCGGCTGTCAACAAGCAGCCATGGGAAATGATGGTCATCACCGAACGTCAACTCCTTGACAGCATTGGAAGTCAGCTTCCAAACACCCGAGTCAGCAACAACGTGCAGATTGCTTTCGTTGTCTGCGGCGATATGAACAACCGCTTGCCTGAACCCATTCAGGATTTTTGGGTACAAGATTGCAGTGCTATGACCGAGAATCTTCTTTTGGCCGCTCATGCACTCGGTTTAGGAGCTGTTTGGTGCGGAATCTATCCTGATCCGGTAAAGGTAGAAAAACTTCAGACCATTCTTTCACTTCCGCAACATATTGTGCCACTTTGTGTCGTACCTGTAGGTCACAAAGCAGAGGATCCGGAACCAAAGGATAAATGGAATGAGAATAAAATCCACTACAACGTATTCTGATGGAGCAACGAATGAAGCGAGTTTTCTACATATGTCTTCTCTCTCTGCTCACTTGTAGTGCAGCGGCTCAAACGGCTGCAGATACGGTTGAAACGAGCCTTCTGGCTGATCAGATTATCGAAGTGGCCAAACAGTACATTGGTCGGCCATATCGCTACGGATCAGGTGGACCGTCTTCTTTCGACTGCTCCGGCTTCACTTCTTTCATCTATGGGCAGTTCGGCTATAAGCTTGATCGTACGTCTGCCGGACAAGGAGCGGTGGGGCGTCCGGTGGAACCGGGATTCGAAAACCTCCAGAAAGGCGATCTTGTGCTTTTCTCCCGTCGCGGACACGCTATCGGACACGTAGGAATATTCATCGAACAGGATACGCTCAATAACTCGTTCAAGTTCATTCATTCCGCTACGCACGGTGGAGTCATGATTTCCAACTATTACGAGCAGTACTACAAATCGCACTATCGCTTTGCCCGTCGTCTGCTCCCGGATTTCGACCAATACGAACTCGGCAATGGCGATTATCCGTTCGACTCCCTCGCTCAGCTCTATCCCGATGCTTTACAGTTGGATGAGTCGGATATCCGTATTGTTCTATTCGGCAATGGTCGTTGGGCTTATGTGTCACCTGATGGGAAAGCGACGATTCCTGCCGACAGCAGCAAGATCATGCTTTCGCCCGATGGTCGCTGGGGCCGCGCGGTTCGTAGTGTTGCGGCTACTGCAAAACCTGTCTCGACAGACGTAAAGGATTGGTCTTCAACTGTTTCTTCTGCGGATGCCTCACAATCTGCGGTTACTGTTGCCTCTCCTTCTGACGAATCCACTTCTTCCGCTTCAGAACCCGAAAAGCAGTATTACACAGTACGAAAAGGCGATACACTTTTCTCCATTGCTAAAAAGCATGGCACATCTGTTGCTTCTATCTGTCGCTTGAGCGGGATTCGCGAAAACAGCACCCTGCAAATCGGACAAAAGCTCCGTGTTAAATAATTCCAGTGCACTTTTAGGTGTGTATACCTCGAACCTTACTTTTTAGATTATGAACAAGCTGACTGCTCCGTCGGAGGAATTGGTAAAGGCCAATGAGAAAAACTACAACGAATCGGCTTTCTGGAAGAAGATCCGGAAGGTGGCTGGTCGGGTAGGCGCAAATGCTGTTTTCTATGCACTTTCGCTCTACTACATAATGACGTCCGCACAGGTATCACTGAAAGACAAAGCATATATCGCCGGTGCACTCGGCTATCTGATAGTGCCCCTCGACCTCGTCCCCGATGTCATCCCCGTACTCGGCTTTACCGACGACATCTCGGCCCTTGTTATGGTATACAAACAGATGAAGTATCATCTTACGCCTGATCTTCGAGAGAAGGCGCTACAGAAAATCCGCGAATGGTTTGGCTCGGATGCTGCTGAACATTTGCAACAACTTTAACTGATTGATTTTATTTATTTTATGGAAAATTTTAAAGGGAAAAGAATCTGTGTTAATTGCGAGCATGCTACGCTCGATACAAAGTTTGCCAACCTCGATCTCGACGGCCGTCCAACGCTTGTACGCTGTCCCTTCAGCAACAGAGCGCGTATACGCAACGAGCAAGCTTGCTCCGAGCATTTCAAGCAGAGAGCCATTGGTTTATTAGACTGATATACTATAATGAAAAAACTGATTATTATATTGGGCACATTGCTGGCATCTGCCGGTCTCTGGGCCGCAGATTTCACGGTAGACGGCATCAGCTACATCATTCTATCCGAGAAGGAAGTTTCGGTAGAACAGGCAGGTAGTGCTGCTTCACTCGATATTCCGTCTGCTGTAAGCAATAAGAAGCAGACTTATACCGTTGTATCCATCGGCCGTGCCGCTTTCGAGAATTGCACCCATCTTTTGTCTGTCACGTTGCCCGAAAGCCTCATTACCATAGGCGATTATGCCTTCCACAACTGCAACCGTCTGGAGACAATCGTTTTGCCGAATGGTGTACGCAGCATCGGAGCATATGCATTCTCCGACTGCTGGAGCCTCCGTTCCGTACAGATGCCTGAATCGTTGGATACGTTGGGCGAATATGCATTCGCCAAGTGCAATTATCTTCAGGCTATCGTCATTCCGCAGCACGTACGAGAACTCCCGGCTCATCTTTTCTTCGATTGCCATGGGCTTGTATCCGTAGCTCTTCCTGCCGATCTTTCCTCTATCGGACAGGGTGCCTTCCGCGATTGTCGCAGCCTGGAGCAGATAGTTCTCCCTGCAGGCTTGAAAAAGATTGAGGCCAATACATTCCGCAACTGCAGTAATCTCCCGGAAATCGAACTTCCTGCCGGTGTTACCGAAATCGGTTCGGCGGCCTTCTATGGCTGCAGCAGTCTTCTTTCCGTATCTATGCCCGATGCAATTGAAGTGGTAGAAGAAATGGCATTCTACGGATGCTCCAAACTCAAGGTATTGGTACTCGGCAAGCAGACTCGCCACGTAGGTGACAAAGCTTTTGCCAATACAGCTCGGTTAACCAACCTGTATTGCTATGCTACGGTACCTCCCGAAGCAAAACCAACGTCCTTCGGCAACCTCAAACTACTTCTCCACGTGCCGTATTCTTCACGCAAGGCCTACAAGGCCAATGCTGCATGGAAAGTACTTACACGCTTGGATTTTATGAAATAATCTGAAGTCCGGATACAAACAGAAAAAGTCCACTCGATTGAGAGCGGACTTTTTCTGTTTGTATGTTAAACTTTCGCCTCTTTGCTTAATGCAGTTGGCTGAAGTGCTTATGCCCGAGCAAGTAGAAGTGAACGAGTATGCTGAACGGACCAATTGTTTCCGGCTTGGCATTCTTGCTTTTCTTCAGATTGGTCTTGCGTCTGTCTGCCATCAACTTGCGCATCTTGTGATAGTCTATCCGTGCATGAATGACTTCGCGTGCATTGGCTCCTTGCCCTTTAATTGCAAACTGCAAAGCTGCTACATAATCGAGGCAGCAACGCAGAGGCATTATCCAGTAAAGAGATTTTGTTGGCAGGTTTTTGTAGAGCATCAGCAGGCAGTTTCTGAAATTCAGGTACGTTTTCCTCGGGCTTTCGTATGGTAAAGCTCCTCCTCCCAAGTGATAAACTGTCGACTCGGGTAGGCAGAGCAACTTGTATCCTCGACTGTTAAGACGCCAGCAGAAATCAATTTCCTCCATGTGTGCGAAGAAATCCGCATCCAGTCCACCAATTTCCTTGTAAATAGCCGTACGGGTGAGCAGGCAGGCGCCTGTGGCCCAGAAAATGCGCTCCGGTGACTCGTATTGTCCGTTGTCAAGTTCCAATTGACCCATAATGCGACCTCGGCAATAAGGGTATCCCAAACGATCGATATAGCCACCGGCCGCTCCTGCGTGCTCAAAGAGCACGGGCTCTCCATTCTGCTTTTTTACTTTGTCGTAATGCGCGAGCACTTTGGGCTGCACAGCTGCCACATCCGGATGCTCGTCCATATACCGAACGAGCGGTTCCAGCCATCCTGCCGTTACTTCCACGTCCGAATTGAGTAATACGCTGTACTCGCATTCTGCTTCTTCGAGTGCGCGATTGTACCCCTCGGCAAAACCGTAGTTCTTGTCGAATGCAATTACCCGTACATTTGGGAACTTTTCTCGCAATAAATCCAACGAGTTGTCTGTGCTGCCGTTGTCCGCTACCACAACTTCTGCAAATTCAGGGCAGTAGTTTACAACCGACGGCAAGTACCGACGCATCATTTCTGCACCGTTCCAGTTGAGTATTATTATGCTGCATTTGCAGTTTTGCATAGTTGCCTCCGTCCTTGTCTTATGTAGTTATTCTTTGTTCGCGTCAGCAATTTTCCATTTAAACCGATTATGCGACCAGAGCCAGATTTCCGGTTTGCGAAGAATATTCCGCTCCAGGTACTTTGCGTATTCGCGAGTAATCTGCCCTTGCTCCGTCTGATTTGGGGTCAGGGTAATAATATGAACGTATGCGTCGTAGTACCCTCTGCTTTTCTTAGTTACGTCTACGTACACTACCGGGTAATCAGGCTTTTTAGCAAGTCGTTCAGGCCCGGTAATGAAAGGAACCTGCTGATTCAGGAAGTTCGTCCAACAATCGAGGTCTTTGCTTGGCGGTTTCTGATCGCACAGGAAACCATAGATATTGAATACTCCGTTGTTTTTCTCGGCAAGCATAGTACGCAGAAGAGATCGCATCTCCAACGGAATACAATGTCGCTTTTCCCGGAGTTCGAACATCACTTTGTCTGCCGATTTGCTTTTCAAGCGCATATACACGATGTTAGAGCGAGTAGGCTGATAACTGACGGTTGATCCGAATCCGGCTAACCATTCCCAGCATCCCATGTGCCCAAGCATGGCTATTACGCCACCGTATTCAACGCAGGCTTTTTCTACTTCATCAATGTTTACGAATCGTACCCGTTCGTGCCATTCTTCATCGCTCATCCTGTATCCATGGATGATTTCTGCGAAGAGGTCGGCGAAGCCATGGTAGAAATCCTTCTCAAGGTTCCGCAGTTCCTTATCGTTTTTCTCGGGGAAAGATGCTTTGAGGTTTTTGCGCACAACTTTCTTCCGATATCCTATTATGTAATAGGCCACCGGATAAACAAATCCTTGTGAGATGGCATATAGCATCCACAAAGGCAACAATGATAGCACGCGAACCAGAAATCGCATTACGATTCTAACTGTTTTATTTCCGTAGATGAAGACTTGTTGCTACGGTTGCTCTTAGTCCAGGAACTATCTTACTCTTCGTCTTCTTCGTAGATTCCTATCTCCAGACCGTATTGGAATTCTCCATCGAGAATCAGCTGAATCTGCTCGTCGGTGAGATTGATATGGTCTTTCTTTGCTGCTTTGCGGACAAACTCGAGTTCGGCTGTTTCGTCGATAACACCTTCGCCCGCGGTTTCCTCTTCGCTTATCAGCCCCGCGCTCTCATAGTAGTCATAGATCACGTCCAGCACATATTGCACGTCATCTTCTGTCATACCTTTTTTGTCCTCTTCCGGGATTATGTTGAGGATGTACTGGATGCACTTTTCGTCATCAAACTCCGGACCGAGGTCCAAATCGTATTCTTTTGCCATATTGGTAATATTTTGTTTTGCATGCAAAGATAATGAAAAAATATGAATTATCAAAAGCTTTTTATCAAAAAAGCATTCTGATAAAATTATTCTTCGAATCTTTGCTCATGTCATATTTTTTTGCTAACTTTGCGGCGAAAACGAAAATCCGTCCAAATGAATCAAAACTATCCATCCGTACTCTTGGAGCAAGCTGTCAATCAGTTTTCCTCTCTGCCGGGTGTGGGCCGCAAGTCTGCACTTCGCCATGTGTTGTGGCTCCTTAAGCAACAGGAGACAGATGTGGATGCGTTTGCCGATTCGCTCAAGCGCTTGCGTCATGAAGTTCGATACTGCCGCGTATGCCATAATATATCCGATCAGGAGGTTTGTCCGATCTGCTCCGGAATGAAGCGCGACAAGCATACGGTTTGCGTAGTAGAAAACGTGCAGGACGTGATGCAGATAGAAAACACCGGACAATATCTCGGCTTATACCATGTGCTTGGTGGGATTATTTCTCCTATGGACGGTATTGGCCCGAAAGACATCGAAGTTGACTCATTGGTGGAACGCATTGTTCCCGAAGCAATTCAGGAAGTGATATTGGCATTACCGACTACAATGGAAGGAGATACTACCAATTTTTATATCTACCGCAGGCTTCAGGATACGGGGGTTCGCGTCAGCCAAATCGCTCGTGGTGTGGCTGTTGGAGGCGAAATAGAATATACCGACGAATTGACGCTCGGCCGTTCGATTGTCAACCGTACGGAGTTCAAGTGCTGAGTTTTACCGTTCTCTCTCGACTTCTGATTACAAATTACAATTACAAATACATTCTTTGCGTATGAAACTACAAACAAAGCTCACTATTTGGTATTATGCGTATTTTACAGCATATGTGCTGATGATTGCGCTTTTCGGCTATCTGCTTAACGGTAGGTGGATGCTCGATTCGTTTGCTCAGCCGGGCCAATCTATTCAGTATGCGGTAATATTCTACATGATTGTATCCATTCCTGGTGCTTTATACGGTTTCAAATATATGATGCGTAGTGTAAGCAAGATAGAAGATCCTGTTCTGCAGGAGGCTGCATACTATAAGTGGTCAGTAATCCGTATGACACTTATCGCTGTTGGCGGCTTGGCGGCTGTTGCAGCGTTCTATCTGCTGTATATGAAGAATGCAGCCGGCGTTACCGTTCACAATCAGTCGATGATGTGGTGTGCAGCCGTATGTATTCTTGCGCAGTTCTTCTGTAAACCTACAGAAAAGAAGATTTATCTGGAGATGAATGACATCCGCGAAGATGACATTCCCAACTCCTGATTTAGATTGCAGGCAGGAAAGAATATAGTCTGTCAAACCTTTAATACATAGAAATATCAATATAAAAGAATAGTAGTATGGTTATTGCAGTAGATTTTGACGGCACGCTCGTCACGCATGAATATCCACGTATCGGTCGTCCGATTCCGTTTGCAATAGAGGCATTGAAGAAAATCCAGATGGAAGACCATCATGAGATAATCTTATGGACCGTGCGCGAAGGTGACCTGCTTCAGGAAGCTATTGATTATTGCAGGAGTCGTGGTTTGGAGTTTTATGCTGTCAATTCCAATTATCCGGAAGAAGCGCTCGTAGCAAAGACGGCTCCCCGTAAAATTACGGCTGATCTGTTTATTGACGACCGCAATCTGGGCGGTATTCCGGATTGGGGTATCATCTACCAGATGGTGCATAATGGCACTCATAACCAAGCACAGTGGGAACACAGCACAATGCCGGAAGAACGTAAGAAAAAGAAAAAAATCTTTGGAATTTTCTGATGAAGCTTCGGGCGCTGGAAATAGAAGATCTCCCGTATTTGTATCAGTGGGAAAACGATGCAAGGGCATGGGGCGACAGCGAAATACACAATCCGCTTTCGCACAAGTTGTTGCGTGAGTACATTGAGTCAGCATCGGGCGACATATATAAGGATGGGCAACTCCGTCTTATTGTAGAAGAAAATGGTGCTACGATTGGGGTGGTTGACTTGTTCGATTTTGATCCTCGAAGCCGGAAAGCTGCAATAGGTATGTATATTGCTCCGGAATGCAGGTCATGCGGACTTGGTGCGAAGTCGTTGCAGCTTTTGGAGGATTACAGTTTTGAATTCCTTGGCCTGCATCAGATTTATGCAATAATAGCGGAAGATAATGCCGCATGTGTGCGCATCTTTGATGCAGCCGGTTATCTACGCTCTTCATTGCTGAAGGATTGGGTTGTGCGTTCAAACGGCTATTCTGATGCTGTTGTTTTCCAGAAAATAAAGTAGCCTCGTTTTATTTATTTAAGAACGGAAATAGTTTCTCGTTCCATATTCAGAATCATCACAGTTTCCTGTGGTGATTTTTTTTTATGT